>CAYRJN010000241.1:0-5169 GCA_964424545.1 uncultured Calditrichaceae bacterium | reverse complement strand
ATAACAAAGTTTTTTCGCTTTAAAAAGTACCAAATCGCCTGAACCAATACAATATCGAACAACGATTTTAGTTCTAAGAGTTGGACTAATGGTGATAAATCTTGCTATATTCTCCACTCGTTTTTATCCTTAATTAATTGGCATCTCTGTGTTTTTAAACTGGTTGTTCAAAATGATTATTATAGATTTGCGTTGAAACAATTTATGTATTGCATATTATGAAAATTTACGATTATGAAACAAAGTGGAACGTAACATTAATTGTAATAGTTTACGCTTACGTTTTGTACCCTACTTTACTGAATTTTGTTATCTATATAAAAATATTTTTCATATAGATAACTTTTAGTAAATTAGATCAAAACATAAATAAGTTGAATACCTTCGTTTGGAATCAGCCTGAAAAGTCGTCCGAAATACGTGTCAATAAACGGAAGAAAGGCTTTTGTATTTGTACGGAAACATACCAAGAAAAAAACAGAGCTGTTTTTATAATATGAAAAGTTTTTTTCGTCGCCGATACGGCAATTAATTTGTTTGCAGCAATCACAAAAATATCATCTTTTAAGAAAGGATGCCCTTATGCCGCTTCAAATGATAAAAAAGTCCAAAAATTTTATTAATCAGAACAGATGCCAAAAATGTAAATTGTGTATTGAAATTTGTCCCGTAAATATTATTGCCGTTGATGAGGCGGGGCTGGTGAATTTTATTCCCGAACGAGAATCTATCTGTTTGGAATGCGGGCAATGTATGGCTGTTTGTACTAACGATGCCGTTAATATTACAAAATACACTTATGAAGATAATCTTTTCGAATTACCCGATAATACGGTAAATTACAAGCGATATATCGATTTCATCGCAACACGCAGATCCATACGAAATTTTAAAACCAAAGCGGTCGAAAAAGAGGTTGTCGAAAAAATATTAAATGTATTGGATTACGCGCCTTACGGGGCGGCGCCTAACAAAGTTGAAATAACCGTTGTAAATAATCGTCGTAAAATTGAAGACATATTGCCTTTGAGTGAGCAATTTCTTGATGATATCGTAAAATGGGTAGAAAACCCGTTTATCAGCAGAATGATTAAACATAAAAAAGGGATTGAAACGTTTAATACCATAAAAAACCATCTTTATCCCATGTCAAAACTGGATAATTATAAATTGAAATACGGAGACCGAATTACGAGAGGCGCGCCGGCGATAATGATATTCCATGCCGATAAAGGCGCCGAAGAACATACCGATAATTCGCTTATTTATGCCGTTTACATTATGTTTGCAATTCATTCCTTAGGTTTAGGCGCGGTAATGAACGGTATTATCCCGGCGGCAATTAACAAAGTCAAACAAATAAAAAGGATGTTTAATATCCCCCAAAACCATGAGGCTGTGATTTCAATATTGTTCGGCTATCCGAAATATAAATATAAAAAAGCCGTAAAAAGAGGAAAGAAAAAAATTAATTGGATTGAATAGCAAATCGCTAAAATAAAAATATAAAATCAATAGATGACTCTGGTTGTTTAATCATATTTTAAGAAAATTTAAAAACGGCCAAACATCGTATTAAATAAACAGGCTCATATATGAATGAATAGAAATGCGGCCTTTGAAGAATATCTATTATCTTCTATTTCCCGCGATACTTTGCAACGCGTTGTAAAAATCACTAAGTTATAACACAAATCAATAATTGTGAGATAGTCATGAAAAAGATTTTTTATATCATTTTTACCGCGCTGCTTTTATTGCTGTCTTCATGCAGCTTAAATCGTATGGCCGTTCGAAGCATGACGCCCATTTTTAACAGCAGCGTGGAAGCGCTTTATGAAGAAAGCGATTTAACGATTGCCGAACAAGCTATGGCGTCCGATTTGAAACTGATTGACGGCCTGTTAAAAAGCGATCCGAATAACAAAGATTTACTTCTACTGGCGGCACAGGGGTATGCCGGATATGCGCTGGGTTTTTGCGAAGATGTAGATAACGAACGGGCAAAACTATTTTATTTGCGGGCAAAAGAATACGCCCTGCGCGTTTTAAGACAAAACAGCGCTTTCCGGGAAGCGGAGAAAAAAAGTCCTCAAGACTTTTCCGCGGCCGTAAAAAAAATGAAAAGAGATGATGTGCCGGCTCTTTTCTGGGCCGGTTTTTCATGGGCCGGTTACATAAATCTTTCTTTGGATAATCCCGCGGCTTTGTTAGAATTGCCTAAAACGCGAGTTATTATGGAACAGATTGCCGCTTTGAAGCCATCCTATTTTGACGGGGCGGTTTATCTATATCTTGGCGCCGTTTACGGAATGAAACCGCGTATTATGGGGGGCGATCCGCAAAAAGCCAAAATGTATTTTGATAAAAATATTCAATTAACCGACGGAAAGTATATGATGGCTTATGTGTATATGGCCAAATATTACGCCGCTAAAATACTGGACGAGCAACTTTTTGATTCTTATATTCGTAAAATAGAGGAAGCGCCCCTTGATATCATGCCCGGCAAAGAGCTGTTTACGCAAATTGCCAAGAAAAAGGCAAAATATCTAATGAGCAAAAAAGAAAATATTTTTTAAAATGTATAATTTCGAAAAGGATTTGTTATGAAATATATAAAGATCGTTTTGTCGATTCTACTATTTGCGACTATACTTTCCGCCAACACGGTAACCATAAAATTTGCCACTCTCGCGCCGGAAGGCTCAACATGGATGAATGTTATGCGTGAATTTGCCGATGAAGTTAAAAAACAGACTAACGGAGAGGTAAAAATTAAAATTTATGCCGGCGGCGTTCAGGGCGATGAAAAGGATGTAATTCGTAAAATGCGTATTAATCAATTGCAGAGCGGCGGATTCACCGGTGTCGGCTTGGGAGCTATTTTACCGGAAGTGCGCATTCTCGATACCCCTTTCCTTTTTGAGAGTCAAGCGGAAATCGATTTTGTAAAACAAAAATTCTTTGACCGCTTTGCCAAAGGATTTGAGAAAAAAGGCTATGTTTTACTCGGCTGGGCGGAAGTGGGTTTTGTCTATATTTTTTCTAATTATCCTTTACGGAAAAAAGACGATCTTAATAAAGTTAAAATGTGGATGTGGGAAGGCGACCCCCTTGCGGAGGCGCTCTATAAAACCGCCGGCATCAGCCCGATTCCTTTATCCATTACGGACGTATTAACCTCTTTACAAACGGGGTTGATCGATGGCGTTTATACCTCGCCACTGGCCTGCCTCGGCTTACAATGGTTTACCAAAGTAAAATACATGTTAGATATCCCTCTCGCCAATTCCATGGGCGCGGTGCTGGTTACCAAAAGGAGTTTTAAGAAGATTTCACCGGAAAATCAAAAAATACTTTTGGATTTGGGACAAAAATATTTTAACGAGTTAACGCGTTTAAGCCGAATCGATAATGAAAATTCCATCAAAGAGATGGTTAAAAACGGACTCGTTCTTACTAAAGTGCAGGACAAAAAAACTTTGGACGAATTTTTGCAGCTCGGAGAAAAATCGCGCCGCGAATTAGTCGGACACCTCTACAGTCAAGAGCTTTTGAATCAAATTGAAGGCGCCGTAAACGCCTTCAGAAATAAAGAGAAATGAGTTTTAAATGATTGAAATCGGCAAAGTAAACTTTCTCGAAGTATTACGGCAGGTTGATCACGGCATGTATCTCGACGGGGAAGAGTTGGGTGAAATTTTGCTGCCGACGAAATATATTCCGCGAGATGCACAAACGGGTGATATTCTTAACGTTTTTATTTACCACGATTCCGATGGCCGTATAATTGCCACAACCATAGAGCCGCTGGCGCAAGTCGGCGATTTTGCCTACTTAAAGGTTGTTTCCCTTTCCTCCTTCGGCGCATTTCTTGACTGGGGGCTGCCCAAAGATCTTCTCGTTCCTTTTCGAGAACAGAAAGAGCGTATGCGGGAAGGCCAATCCTATGTTGTGCATGTTTATCTTGACAGGCAGAGCAGGCGTATTGTTGCATCTTCAAAATTGAATAAATTTACGTCAAAGGATACAAAAGGGCGTTTTAAAGCGGGGATGCAAGTTGAATTATTAATTTGCAACCGAAGCGATATGGGTTTTAACGCCATTATTGAGAATTGCTGTTGGGGCTTACTTTATCATAATGAGATTTTCAGGGGACTTCAAGAAGGGCAGAAACTCACAGGCTATATTTCCAGTATTCGCGATGACGGTAAAATAGATCTCACATTACAAAAACCGGGTTATAAAAAAGTTAGTTCTCTGTCTGAACATATTGTTGATATCTTAAAAGAAAATAACGGTTTTATGGCCGTAACGGATAAAAGCGATCCACAATTAATATACAATCTGTTCGGTATGAGCAAGAAAAACTATAAGAAATCGGTGGGAGCGCTATATAAGAAAAATCGTATCTCTATTGAAAACGATGGTATTCGTTTGATAAAATAAATCCTTTTTTAAATACACAGCGGTTTAGAGAATTTATGTAACTGTTCATCTGTATAATTCGGGATTTTCTCGTCGCTTGCGCCAATTGAAATGACAGTTTGATTATTTTTATCAATAAATATAGCTCTTGTGGTTTATTTTATCGTATTGGGATTTTAAAAAATAACATATTTCAGACACATGTATTCAATTTTGAAATTATACATAGTTTACATAGGCAGCATTTTTGATTCTCCGATTTATCTAAGAATGACAATGTTGGATTTTTTTGTTGCCGTTTCAACATTCTACTCCCCTTTGTCATTCCCAAATGTTTCTATCGGAGTCTAAATCTTGCCATTGTCTAAATTCAGATTTCTTCTTTCGAAGGAATGACACGTTGACGATTATATCTGTACTTTTTTTATTAGTCACTTTGGAAGGCTATATTATTTTTTATTCGGAAAAACTAACAATGCGAAAATCGCTTCTGTGGAAATTATTAAGTATAGTCGTTTTTGTACTTTCGAGCTGTATAGATGATAACCCGAAAGCGCCCAACGGCCTAACAATCGAATTATTGCGCGCGCCTTCACAGGCGGTAATCACCGATCCTAAACCGGAATTCGCATGGATCGTCAATGATCCGCGGCGAGGAGCGACGCAAAGCGCCCGGCAGATTATTGTCGCTTCCTCTCAAGAAAACATCGACTATAACCAAGGCGATATGTGGGATTC
>CAYRJN010000240.1:3365-5191 GCA_964424545.1 uncultured Calditrichaceae bacterium | reverse complement strand
TTTAGTAATACTACGGTTAATTAGGTATATCGATATTTAATTATTCCCCCTTTTATAAATTATACGTAATTCACATAAGCAATATTTTAGATTCCTTCTTTCTAAGAAATGACAAATGTTGACGTATATCCCCCCCACAACCCATCATTTCCTCAATCACTCACAACTGTTGTTCTCCGATAAATCGTTAGATCCAAATCTTTGCCATTTTCCGCATTTAGATTGTCCCATTAAAACAGGCAATGCGCCTCTATGACGTTCGCTATTGTCTACATTAGTTAATTTGCAAAACCATATTCTCTTTAACACAGTTTCCATATCTACTTTTACAACAAATTAAAATTGTTTTTCTTGGCGTATTTCGAATCGATCCATCATTGAATAGAGCCGTCGCCGCGTAATTCCCAAAAGTTTAGCGGCGGCGCTTTTGTTGCCGGAGGCCTTTTGCAGCGCTTGTTTTATTAACCTTTTCTCAAGTTCATCAATATTAATCCCCTCATCGGAAATCAATAACCCTGCGGCGGCATTATTTACTTTTTTATTCTCTATACTTATATCAACGTCTTCGATAATAGACCCCGCTACCAATGCGGCGCGCGTAATGATATTTTGCAATTCCCTTACATTTCCCGGATAATCGTACTCCATTAACTTTCGGATAGCTTGTTGCGAAAAAGATTTATCCGGAAATTCGCCGCTGAAATGGTGTACTAGAGCCGGTATGTCTTCTTTACGTTCGCGCAGCGGCGGCAGAGTGATAGGAAAAACATTGATACGATAATAGAGGTCGGCTCTAAATTGCTGCTTTTCGATCATCTTCTCTAAATCGCGGTTTGTCGCCGTGATTAAACGGAAATTAACGTTGATTTTTTCATGTCCGCCAAGATGAACGACTTCATTATTCTGTAGAACGCGCAAAAGCTTTGCTTGCAACTTTAAAGGCATATCTCCAATTTCGTCAAGGAATATGGTACCGTTTTGCGCGCGTTCAAATAACCCCTCTTTGCGCCGGTCTGCCCCGGTAAAAGCCCCTTTTTCATACCCGAACAGTTCGCTCTCTAACAAATTTTCCGGTAAAGCGGCACAGTTTACGGTAATAAAAGGAGCGGCGCTCCGAGCGCTGTTGCGATGGATTGCTTCGGCGGCCAGCTCTTTACCCGTTCCGCTTTCGCCTCGGATCAAAACGGCTGTTTCGGAATCGCTCACTTGATTTATGAGTTGAAAAACTTTACGCATCTTTACGCTTTTACCAATAAATCCGGGGAAACCTTCATCGTTTTCTTTAACGGATTTTAGACGTTTATTTTCCGCCTCAAGTTCTTTTTGCTTTAAAATACGATTAACGCGAATTAGGAGTTCGTCCGTTTTAAACGGTTTTATTAAATAGTCGTAAGCGCCGATTTTCATTGCTTCGAGCGCTGTCTCTTGCGAGGCATAAGCGGTTATTAAAATAACGTCAACGGGGTTATGACGTTCTCTTGCAGCTTTTAGCACTTGCATGCCGTCGATGGGAGCCATTTTTAAATCGCTAACAACAATATCAAAATCGGCCGACGATAACAAACTAAGCGCTTCTTGTCCGGAAAAAGCGATTGATACCCGATGACCTTCAAATTCAAGCGCCGCCTTGAGCAATAAACACATTCTTTTTTCGTTATCAACTACCAATATTTTCGCCATGATCGGGCTTATCTGAGAATTGCACGTAATAAAATAAGGAAGCCGTTTTTATTCCCCTGCAGGAGGTCTAAGGTTTTTTTTGCGGATTCATATTCGATATTATTTTTAACGGCTTTATCAAATTCGGAAAGGGATTTTAAAAAATA
>CAYRJN010000240.1:0-3355 GCA_964424545.1 uncultured Calditrichaceae bacterium | reverse complement strand
GCGGCACTGAACAAGATGGATAATACCGAGTTCATTCCAATAGTCGGCGAATTCGCCGTGTTTGATGGCGTCTTCTTTTACTTGCTCTTCATAATAGTCCAATTCGTCTCTCGTCAGATCGCGTCCCCCGTATATAAACTTCAAAAAGAAATAGTACATCTTTTCACTGAAATTCTTTTTTACGGCTATTTTAATTTGTAAATCCAACAGGGACTTTAATATCGCGTCTTTTTTACCTTCTTCAATTTTCCTTATAACATCATCAAAGGCATCCTGCCACTCCTTGTCGGAATAATACTTATGATCGCGCAATGACGTTAACGAACGCATAATACGAGCTGGAATAACAAGTTGTTCATGTTCACTGTCGTTGTCAACGGTGGATAACAACAAAACTACGCCGAAATTATAATTAGCCTCTTTATAGGCGGGATTTATTTGCAGGGCTTTTTGAAAATAATCTTTTGCGTCTTTATATTTTTTTAATAAAGTGGAAATAACACCGAGAATATTGAGGATATCGGGGTATTCCGGCTTTAAGCGATGCGCGCTAAGCAACACTTCTTCGGCTTTTATATAATCACTCTTTTTTAAATAGACAATCGCAAGACGCTTATAAGCGCTGATATAATCGGGATTTAACTTAATACAGCGTTCGAAATTGGAAATAGCCTCGTCAAAAAAATGACGTTCGGAAAAAATGGAACCGAGACGATAATGCGGTAAATATTGTCTGATTAATTTGATTTTTTCGTTTACCGTAAACAGCACTTCCAATTCATCAATAACATTTTCATGTAGATTTTGCGTCACTTTTTTAATGTGATTCAGCAAATTATCAGAGTGATGACCTCGGAGAGTATAATGCAACGAGTTATTATAAATAAATTTTCCGCTTTCAAAAACTTCCGAGATAGCTTCCTGATGCTGTGGATCCGTACCCGTATGAATGTGGAATTGTCTGCTTCCATCAACCGTAATAACATCTTTTATACCGATTCCAGCCATTACCTTCCTTCACAAAACAGTTACATCTTATGTTTAAACAATTTAAGATGTTTGTATTAACATTTCAATTAATTATTATCCGGTTGAGTTTTTTTAGGTGTAGCTATAGGGCGATTCTATTATTTTCCTAAGATATTATATTTAAGCAAGCGCCGTTGCAGCGGCAAACAACCGCCTAACTTTATTTTTCAGGAGTTTAACGTCAAAAGGTTTGGCTATCATATCATCCACAAAACGAAACAGCTCCTTTTCCGTTTTTTGATCGGATTGAAAATAGGTGTACATGACAATAATCTTAAGACGCCTATGCTTTTGTTTGACCCCTTGAATAAAGTTTAATAAATTCGATTTATCGAAACCTTCATCTATTATCAGCAAATCAATTTTATTTAAAAGAATAGTATAATCAATATATTTTAAATTCTGACGCGTTACGACATTATAATCCTGTTCCAAATATAAGCGAACATTTTTACAAAAATCGCGGTCGCTGTCGATTACAAGGATATTTTCGGGTTTTTGATATGTGGCTGCATCGTTCATAAAAATAGTTATTGCAAACCAAATGCCAGATATATTTCATCAATCCTTCCTTTGTTTCCTATTGCGGCCTATTATTATTTAATAAATTATTTCACATCACAACATATTTAATTTCAACAAGTTAAGCCATATTAATTAAATAAACGTCTTTTAAAATATATTCCAAATACCGTTTATCGGCCTTCTTAGATTATAAAATTAATGAAATCGTTATTCTTACATTTAAGAATTATTTAACTGTATTGAAAATGGTATCTGAATTTCAAAAAAAAACATATTTCTAACATTTTCAATATTATTATTGGAATTTTACATTTTTGTCATTTCAATCCCGCATAGGCGGGAGAGAAATCTTAAAGGCAATACATTGTCGTGTCACCACAAACAAACAATCCATTAAATATTCTGCGTTGGGTTCATGAAGAAATTCCTCAAATAAAACTTTCATATCAATAATTCCTAAACTTTTTTATAGTATCATATAATGCAATAATATTATCAACAGGAACATTCGCCTGAATATTATGCACCGGAGTAAAAACAAAACCACCACCCGGAGAGAATACCTTAATTTGCTTTTTCACTTGATTAGCCACTTCATCGGGAGTACCAAAAGGTAGAATATTTTGAGTATCTGCTCCTCCTCCCCAAAAAGTAATTTTATCTCCAAATTCCATTTTCAATTTGACAGAATCCATATTTGCTGCTGTAAATTGAACCGGATTAAGAATATCAACGCCTGCATCAATCAAGCCCGGAATAAAATCATAAATTGCGCCACAGCTATGGAGAAAAACAAATAAATCAGAATTGTTTTTAACATATTTATAAATTTTCTTATGTGCCGGCTTTATATAAGTCTGATACAAATCAAGAGATATTTGCGGTCCGCTTTGCATACCAAGGTCGTCTCCCATCTGAATAATTTGAATATATTTTGAAACTGCCTGCACATATTTTTCTAAATTTGTAAGATGGACTTCAGTTATTTTACCAATCAATGCCCCGGCAAAATTCGGATCAGAAACAAGGTCAAGCATAGCATTAGAATAACCTCTCAAAACCTGATATTCCTCAATTATATTACCACCAAAGCCACCCATTATAGCATAATCAGTCTCCTCATATAACTGCTTTGCTTTATCTTCAAGTTCTCTAAAATATTCATCCGTATAATAATTCCATTTATGAGTCTGTATATCTTGCTCCGTAGCGGCAAATTCTAACGGAGGGTTGCAATTTTCAAAATATAGACATGATTTGGGCATGCGAGCTTTAATCCGATCTCCATCCATTAAAACCCATTCATCTTTTAACCTTTTGGGCATTAATTTAGCGGGAATTTGTACTTTAGATTTATCCGGCAATCGCCACTCTTTCCATTCTTTGTCGCTCTGAAAATAAGAGCTTTCTAAAGATATTACGTCAACCTCAAAATAATCTAATATTTCCTTTTCAGGTATTGCAAGTTGTTGAGTAATATCAAGCATTTTTGTAATGCTCTTGTCAAATCCTAATTCTTTTTTTAACTTATTATATGCCATTGCCATAATTCCTGTAGATCCCATTCCACCAATATCTATTGGAATTTTATCAGGTTCTTTATGATTTAGAGTAGTTAAAACTCTTTCGCGTGATTTCATACTTCTTTTTTCTTTTACTTTTTTATACTTAGAGCTCTTTACTATTATAAAAAGATAGGTTCTTTCTCGTTTTGTGTGGGTAGCATTTTTTCCTCATTGGACATTGGGATTAATAAGTTCAAATTTCAAATCACCGGTAACGAGATACGCAATTATTTTAA
>CAYRJN010000239.1:0-5198 GCA_964424545.1 uncultured Calditrichaceae bacterium | reverse complement strand
CGCTGGGTCCTGGGTTAGGAAGTAATTTACACATAATTTTAGACTTGACTACTCTTTCTAAATTGAGAGAAAATATTTATCATCAAAGGCATAGTAAAATGAGAAGAACATTGTTGTTGGCGCTCGTTCTAATTTTATCTTTTTTTTATGAAGCTTGTTCGTCTAAAAATAAAAATTCGTCGCAAAAACCGAATATAATATTCATAATGGCGGATGATCTCGGATATGCCGAATTAGGATGTTACGGGCAAGAAAAAATTCAGACGCCAACCATAGACGCATTAGCTGAAAACGGAATGAAGTTTACTCAGTTTTATTCGGGTTCACCGGTTTGCGCTCCCTCGCGTTGCACATTACTTACAGGGAAAGATACAGGCCATGCCTACATCAGGGGAAATGACGAATGGCGCGAACGAGGCGAAGTTTGGAATTATGCCAAAGCGGCAAAGGATCCCCATCTTGAAGGACAGCGGCCTATACCGTCGTCAACGGTTACTATCGGTAAAATTTTGCAAAAAGCCGGCTATAAAACGGCTTGCATCGGCAAATGGGGCTTGGGCGCGCCTTTAAGCGACGGCCGACCTAACAAGCAAGGATTTGATTTCTTCTTCGGTTATAATTGTCAGCGGCAAGCGCATAATTACTTCCCGCATCATTTATGGAAAAATGAACGAAAAATAGTTCTCGATAATCAAATTATCGCACCGGGGAGCAAATTAGACAAAGGAGCCGACCCGCTTGATATTAAAAGTTATGCCAAGTATACCCAAAAGGAGTATGCGCCCGATTTAATGATCAAAGAAGCCTTGCAGTTTATGAACAGGAATAAAAACAAGTCGTTTTTTCTCTACTATGCCACGCCGATTCCTCACGTTCCTTTACAAACGCCGAAAAAGTATGTAGAAAAATATGTAAAACATTTTGGCGACGAAAAGCCGTATCTGGGACAAAAAGGTTATTTTCCGAATCGTTATCCCCATGCGACCTATGCGGCAATGGTTACCTATCTTGATAACCAGGTTAAACAAATTATCGATAAACTTAAAGAACTAAATATTTATAATAATACGATTATATTTTTTACCAGCGACAACGGCCCATCATACACAGGCGGTACGGATTCCGAATTTTTTAACAGCGCAAAGCCCTTTAAATCCGCTTATGGGTGGGGAAAGGGTTTTACGCACGAAGGCGGCATTCGGGTACCAATGATAGTAAGCTGGCCGGAAAAAGTAAAAGCGGGAAGTCAAAGCGATTTCATCGGCGCCTTTTGGGATGTACTGCCTACCTTATGCGATATTGCCAGCGCATCCAAACCGGATAGCATCGACGGAATAACTTTCCTTCCGACTATAATCGGAAACGGCGTTCAAAATGAACATGATTATCTTTATTGGGAGTTTACTTCTTACACAGGCCAGCAAGCCGTTCGCCTGGGCAGTTGGAAAGGAATTCGCGATAGCATATTTTTCGGCAACAGGAAGATTAAATTATATAATTTAAATGAGGACCTTCGTGAAAGTCGTAATATTGCCGCTCAAAATCCGGACGTCGTCAAAAAAATAGAACAAATTATGGAAGAAGGCCGTACGCCTTCCAAGTTGTTTCCGCTGTTTGCAAAAAAGAAATAAGAATATTAAACAGTAATATAAAAAATATGCATAACGGAATATTTTAATCTTTTTTTAGTTAAAAAATAATAGACGTTTATTTTGAGGTAACCGGCTATTATAATTATCTTGACTTTATAGCTTTTATTTACGTTGTATAATCACAGATCATTAAATTGAATGGAGGAAAAATGAAAACCAAAGTTTTATTAACCGTTGGAACGCTTATGTTATTTATACTAACAAGTTGTTCTTCCGTTACCGTAAAAAGCGATTATGATCCAAGCGCCGATTTTGATCAATTAAAAAAGTTTTCAATGTATGATGGAAAAACAATTCCCGGCGATGAACTTAATCAACATCCGCTTGTTAAGCAAAGGGTTGAGAACAATATTAAATTAGAGCTTGAAAGAAAAGGCTTTCAATTGGTAGAAGATGAAAAAGATGCGGACTTCATAGTTGTACCGCATGCCGGAATCAAAGATAAAACACAAATTACAAGCAGGAGCGGCGTAGGATACGGATATGGTTGGTATGATCCATGGTGGGGCCCTTACGGCGGCGGCGTGGATGTTAATCAATATGAAGAAAGCACTTTGGTGATCGATATCGTTAGTACAAAAAATAAGCATATGGTATGGCGCGGAATGGGTACGGGAATTGTAAAAGATTACTCAAATCCCGAAGATCAAAATGAAAACGTAAAAAAATACGTCACTAAAATTTTAGCTGAATTTCCGCCTAAAAAAAAGAAATAACAATCGGCTTCCAGAATTGAATGATATTGAAAAAGCCCGCTATCAGCGGGCTTTTTTTTGTGAAACTCAGTTAAACATACGATATTATGCGCAATTGAAGTGAAAAACGCGACTGCCACAACTCGCTTTTTCATGATAATTATTCTAACTGTTCGGATATTTGAAAAGCGGTTTGGCGGATTGAGCCGTTTTTTTAAGCGCTTCAATTTCGGATAATTCCATAGGGCTAAAATTCTTTGCCAAATCCAAAGCCATTTTAAAAAGATTTTCATTCCCAGGTGGAATTGCTGCGGTAATCGGTTGAGACAGGGTAAAGCGTAATCCGATATTGGCTTCATCGGGTGTGGTAAAAGGTTCATACCAGCATTTTTTTACTTTGTTTTTGGCGTTTTTTGCCAAAGGACTGCGCGCCATGGCCTTTAAAGCAAGAATGCCGACCCCTTTTTCATGCGCTCTATTCACTACTTGCGGGCCGAAATTTCCGGCATCAAAAGTAAAACGTTCAAACATAGCGAGAGCAGCTTCTACGGAGTGAGCGGAAAAGCCGATAAATCTGATTTTCCCTTCTTCCCTGGCTGATAAAAATGTTTGCATAGCGCCGTCTTCTGAAAAAATAGCGTCAACGTCTTCCATCGTCGTAACCGCATGAAACTGATAAAGATCTATGCGATCTGTTTGCAATTGACGCAACGATTTTTCTAATTCTTTTTGCATCCCCTCTTTTTTCCTCCCGGTTGTCTTGCAGGCTAAAAATACTTTGGAGCGATGTTTTTTCAGCGCCGGGCCCAACTTTAACTCTGCATCTCCGTATGTTGGGGCAACATCAAAATAATTGACTCCGTAATCGATCGCTTCGTCAACGCGATAGGAAGCCTGAGCGGGTGTGGCCTCTTTTACCACAATACCGCCAAATCCTAAAATTGACAGCTTTTCCCCGGTTTTGCCCAAAGTTCGTTTCTCCAATTTTCCCGCTTTGAGTTCACGGGCAATAGCCGGAATATTCCCGATTAAAGGCGTAATAGCCGCCGTTTTGAGAAATTCTCTGCGTTCCATAATATGGTCCTTTTTTGCTATTAAAATAGAAAACTTATTCACGCAAAACGGGCATGGTCATACAGCGGGCGCCGCCGCCGCCGCGCGTCAGTTCGTTCCCGGCAATAGCAATAGCATATTTATCATAATCGTTTAAATTCACCCGTCCGTTTACTACATCTTGTGCTTCAATTCTCGGTATACCGGCCTTTTTAAGTTCGTCAAAAGTATGTTCGTTCATACCGTATCCAATCATTTTACCGGGAGCAATGGTAAAAAAATTGGCGCCTGATTGCCACTGTTCGCGTTTTTGGTACAATTCGCTTTCTCCGCCGCATTTAACGGGTTCGAGATCAATATCTACCTGTTTAAGCGCGTCGAGCAGATAAGGATAGCGTTTTAATTTCGGTTTTGAAGTAGAATTTATATCAACATGAATCACATCTACAGCTTCTTTAGCAAGGATCAAGGGCGGAAAAACTACCGCTTTATCAACGTCAACCATGGTAAAGACCATATCAAGATGTATGGTGGCCCGTATTTTCGGTAAAATGACCACAAAGACATGTTTAACCCGTCCTCGTTTTTTAAATTGTTCAATCAGATAATCGATACCGGGGGCGTTGGTTCGTTCGCTCATACCGATCAAAATAGTATCATGGCGCAGAATTAAAATATCGCCGCCTTCAAAAGTAATATCAATATTGGGCAGCACCTCTTCGGTGGCGTTTACCAAAAAATCGTCGCACATAAAATCCGGGTGGTAATGAAAAATGTGACTCATTAACATGGCTTCCGTCATGCGTACACGCGAGGCCATATTTCCTATAAATACGCACTGATTAATAATCATCGCCGAATCACGGGTAAAGAAAAGATTAGGAAGCGGCGGTAGCGAGTAAATATTGGGCGATAAAAATCGTTCCAGCGTGTTGCGGTTTATTTCAGTGCCTGAAATCAATTGTTTAGCCAACGCCCGGCTATCTAATCCCATTAAGATATGTTGGATATCTTGTTCGTCGAGCCTGCGGCAAATGTTATCGATCAAAATTTCTTTGTTTTTTTCGTCCCGCAGAGTTTCTTCAAGCAAATCCACGAGCTGGCAAGGTTCGCATACCTGTTTAAGCACTTCGGTAAAATGTTGGTGTTGCTCTTTGGCCGCTTTGGGATTAAGGATATCGTCATACAGCAGCTCTTCAGCCGTTTCCGGCGTCATCTTTTCCAGCTCTTCGCCCGGCGTATGAATAATTACTTTTTTAATAGGACTGATTTCGGATGACACGCTAATGTTTTGCATTTTATTTCGCTTTTTTCTCTTTTAACAGATTTAGAACGATTCGGCTGTCTTGAGCCGCCTTAACTTTTGAATTTATATAAAGTATGTTCGCCCTTTTATCAAGTACGAAGGTCCATCTTGCCGTTGTAAGCGGTCGCGATAATTTATATCGTTTGTTATTGACGGCGCTTTCATAGACGCCGCCGTTTTTAACGGGAACACCGAAGATTTTCGCTATTTTTCCGTCATTGTCCGATAAAAGATCAAAATTTAAATGATAAGTTTCTTTAAATTGTTTTAAATTTTCAACAGGATCGCCGCTAATACCGATTATTTGAACGCCGAGACTGTCAAAGGCTTCCTTGGAATCGCGAAAACCGCAAGCTTGTTTTGTGCATCCTGGTGTCATGGCTGCCGGATAGATATAAATAATTATTTCATTTTTGCCAAAATGGTCTGCAAGCCGCCAACTTTCACCGTCTTGATTTTTTGCCGTAAAATCGACAATCGTGTCCCCCGTTC
>CAYRJN010000238.1:0-5205 GCA_964424545.1 uncultured Calditrichaceae bacterium | reverse complement strand
TACAATTTTAGATTTCTTCTTTCGAAGGAATGACAAACGCTGGAATTTATTCCCCCACAATCTGTCATTACTGCAATTACCCCCATATGTCATTCCCGTATGTTTTAAGCGGGAATCTAAATCTTCCTATTCATGATTCGGACTCTCCGATTCATCGAAAAAGGACACGTTGACGATTCTACTCGCACTATTTTCATTAATCACTTTACGAAGTTGTGTCCTAAAAAGACCGCGGCATTAGATAAAGCCTTGCGCCGTCTAACCGTTTTACGAATTTAGTTTGAATACAGAATAGAATATGATCTTATCAGGTCATTGTTAATGAGCTTAATATAAAAAATATTTTGGTATAAAAAAATATATAAATTATATTATTCGGTCAAATTTAAGAATTAATAACCGAATGAGGTCTTAATTTGCAATTTAGAACGGAGATTAATCTTCCAAAGAGCGCTTTACAGATAGAACATCATCACCGAATAATCACATTGGGTTCCTGTTTTGCTTATAATATTTCCGCTTATTTGTCCGAATACCGCTTTTCCGTTATGTCCAATCCTTTCGGTGTTTTGTATAATCCCGTATCAATTTATAATACCATTGAAATATTAAGACGAAATAGAACGTTTAAAAAAGACGATTTAATATTTCATCAAGGCGAATGGCACAGTTTTTATCATCATAGCGATTTTTCCCATCATGACGCCGAGAGTTGCTTGGAAAAAATAAACGATAGAACACGCGAAACATTAGATTTTATCAGGGATGCTAACATCGTTATTATTACATACGGCACAGCAAATGTATACAGGTATAAACGAAAATCGTTGATAGTTTCCAATTGTCATAAACTGCCTGCCTCTGACTTTGAACATTATCGTCTTACTCCTGAATATAGTTTAAAGGTCTTAAACGAAACGGTTGATATTTTGCTCGAAATAAATCCTGATTTAAAAATAATCTTTACGGTTAGCCCTGTGCGTCATTGGAAAGACGGTGCGGAAGAAAATCAACGTTCCAAAGCCGTGTTGTTGTTAAGCGTAGAAAGTATCGTTAAAGAGAATAGAGAAATATGCTCATATTTTTCATCTTACGAACTATTGATTGACGATTTGCGCGATTACCGCTTTTATGAAGATGATTTACTGCACCCCAATAAACAAGCCGTAGATTATATTTGGAAAAAATTTAACGATGCCTATATTTCGGAATCTTGTAAAAAAATCATAAAAGAAGTGGAACAGTTGAATAAAGCGCGTCATCATCGCGTCCGCAATCCGTTGTCGGAAGAAGCTCAGAGATTTTTTAAAATGCAGCTCAAAAAAATAGAATGGCTAAAAAACAAATATCCCCATATAAAAACGGATGATGATTATGAATATTTCAAAAATTTAATAAAGGAGTAAATATGGCAAGAACATGGTTAATCAGCGCGGCGATTTTCGGGTTTTTAAGCGTAGTGTTCGGCGCTTTCGGCGCTCATGGTTTGAAGAATGTCTTGGATCAGTATGGTCATATCGTGTACGATAAGGCGGTTCGTTATCAAATGTTTCATACCTTGGCCTTGTTTGCACTCGGCCTATTGCAGATGCAGTTAAAAAATGTATCGTTTAAAATTGCCGGATGGGCTTTTATTGCGGGGATAATTCTTTTTTCCGGAAGTTTGTATGCCTTGGCTTTGAGCGGTATTAAAATTCTCGGTATCTTAACGCCGTTCGGCGGTGTATCCTTTACAATCGGCTGGATTGCTATGGGCTACACGGTTTATAAAGGTTTAAAAGAATAAGAGCGTCGCTGCTACGAATTATAAATAAACGACAAATTTATCATTGCGATTGTGATATATGGCAAAGGGATTGTTTATATACGATTTCTTGTATGATAATTATTGTTTACAATTGACAAATAGTTATTTCTAATTAAAAAAATTTTAGGTAAAAGGATAATATTATGGTTAAAAATCTATTATCGTTAATGCTTTTTTTGACGGTTGCATTTGTTTCGGCTCAGGAAAAGATGTTAACAATGGAGGATGTTGTTCTCGGAGGGCGACGGGGATTGGCTCCCGATAATATCAAAAATCTTTCTTGGATTCCCGAAGAGGAGGCTTATTCATATATCGATTCGTTGAACAGCGCTTACGGATTAATAAAAAACAACGTTCGCGGCAATTCTCGCCGAATGCTGCTCTCATTGGATTCTTTAAAAAAGAAAATCAATATTTCTTTAAAGGAATTTCCGCGTGTTCATTGGCTTACAAAAAATTATTTTGTCTTTTCATTACGAAGACAATATTATGGCTTTAATCTAAAAAACAATCTTATTGAAAATCTCTATCAGCTGTCAGATAAGGCGGATTTTATAACGCCGACCGCCGATTATCGCAAAATTGCTTACACGGTAAATAATAATTTATTCATAGCCGTTAAAGCCATGGGAGAAAAGCAGATAAGTTTCGATACGGAAGACGGTATCGTTAACGGTCAAACCGTTCATCGTGTCGAATTCGGTATTACGACCGGGTCTTTTTGGTCGCCTAAAGGAAACTATCTTGCCTATTATCATAAAGATGAACGCATGGTCAGCGCATATCCTTTGGTTAATATTGATACGAGACCGGCTTCACTGCAAACAATACGCTATCCGATGGCCGGCATGACCAGCGAGCAAGTTCAGGTTGCCGTTTATAATTTGAAAACCGCATCAACCACGTATTTGCAAACGGGGGAGCCGCGAGATCAGTATCTCACCGGCGTAACCTGGAGTCCCGATGAAAAATATATCTATATAGGACAGTTAAATCGCGACCAGAATCATCTGCGTTTGATTCGCTATGATGCCTATACCGGCAAGCAATTAGAGGTGTTATTTGAAGAAAAGAATGATAAATATGTACAACCTACGCACGGAGCAATTTTTGTAAAAGACGACCCGTATCATTTTTTATGGTTTTCGAAAAGAGACGGCTATAATCATCTTTATCTTTACCGATCCGACGGTAAATTGATGCGTAAATTGAGCCACGGCAATTGGGATGTCAGCGCCTTTAACGGTTTCGATAAGAACGGTAATTATGCTTATTTTACAGCGGCGAGCAGCGACGGATTGCAACGTTATCCCTATCGCGTAAAAATAAACTCCGGCAGCGAGACTCGTTTAAGCGCCGTTAAGGGAACACATTTCATAAAGGTTAATGATACGGGCAGTATGTATATGGATATTTTCAATAATGCAAATACTCCGAGAAAGATAAGCGTTTATGACCGTCAGGGCAATGAGGTAAAAAACCTGTTGATTGCAGATAATCCCTTGAAAGATTATAAATTAGGTAAGACGTTTTATGTCAAATTGAAAAATAATACGGAGTTTCAATTGAATGCGCGTTTAACGCTGCCGGTAGAATTCGACTCAACAAAAAAATATCCGGTAATCGTATATGTCTACGGAGGACCAGGAGTGCAATTAGTGCAAAACAGCTGGATGAACGGTGGTTTGTGGCGGCAATATCTTGCCGAAAAGGGTTACATCTCGTTTACGCTTGATAACCGCGGCTCGGCCAATCGCGGTATCGCATTCGAACAGGCTACTTTTCGTCATTTGGGCGATGTGGAGATGGAAGATCAAATGATCGGCATTAATTATTTAAAATCGCTTCCTTATGTGGATTCGAAGCGCATCGGCGTGGACGGTTGGAGTTACGGCGGTTTTATGACCGTCTCATTAATGACGCGCCATCCCGGCGTTTTTAAGGTTGCCGTTGCCGGCGGGCCGGTAATCGATTGGCGTTATTACGAGGTGATGTATACCGAACGTTATATGGATACGCCCGAATCGAATCCGAATGGATATGAAAAGGCCAGCGCTCTTAAATATGTAAATAATTTACAGGGAAAAATGTTAATCATTCACGGGACGATGGATCCCGTTGTCGTTTGGCAAAATAGTCTGCTCTATATGAAAAAATGTATTGAATCGGGAAAACAGGTTGATTATTTTGTCTATCCAGGACATGAACATAATGTTCACGGAAAAGACCGCATTCATTTAATGCATAAAATTACGGGATACTTTGATTTACACCTATAAAATAATTTTATGCCAATCGCTCCATAAATATTAAGCGGGAAAACAGATCCATGGAATATGAGGCAACAATATTTAAGCCTTCATTTGATGAAATTTGTTTTAACAGACAGAATGTATTGGATCGTTTAGGCTATAAACAGGCAGCGGCGTCTCAAGACTATATTGACTTGGTTGAACGGTTATATAAGGATTCCGAACGCCACATAAAAGCGCAATGCGGTTATCTTGTTTTGGATGACGACGATGTCCTATTCTCCGATAAGGGGATTTTTTTAAAAGGCATCGTTTTCAAAACAGGAGAAATTATCGGGGCAGCCTTAAGGAAAATGGAAAAAACGGCAATTTTTGCGGCGACAATCGGACAAGAATTTGATTATTGGTCTAAAAGAACTTTTGAAGATGTTGATCCGTTAGCGGGTTATATCATAGATATAATCGGTTCGGAAATGGCTGAAGCTTTATTGGTTTGGCTTGAAAATAAAATTATTCAAGCGGAAAAGCATTATGGAAATCAGTGCAGCCGTTCTTACAGTCCCGGTTATTGTGGCTGGGATGTGGCCGAACAACAAAAACTATTTTCGTTTTTACCCCATAATTTTTGTAATATTCGTTTAACCGAAAGCGCTTTGATGATTCCACATAAATCCGTAAGCGGTATTATCGGAATCGGGAAAGACATTAAACGGCATACTTATCCATGTAATATTTGTACGATTTCATCGTGTTATAAAAAAAATTGATTGAATGAAAAAATAAAACAATCACCGGCCTATGAAAATGGGCCGGGGGTTATATGTTCAATACGCTTCATAATATTGAGGACAATGTGCCGGTCGAAAAAATTGTTTATGCTTACAAAACGGCCATTAAAGTTCGCGATAGAATATTTTTACGGCGCTAAACGATATTCTTTGCGAACCGTAACGAACGGCGATCTCGGCATATCCTATATATTACAATTTATTATTGCAACAGGTTGATTTTTAACCTCTTTTCGTAATAAAAAACCGGCATTTTTTTTGTTTGTATAAATTTTTTTTATTTGATAGAATAAAAGTATATCTGATTAAGTCCGTAATTTTGTGTAAAAAGAAAAAAAAAGTGAAAATTTGCCACATC
>CAYRJN010000237.1:0-5252 GCA_964424545.1 uncultured Calditrichaceae bacterium | reverse complement strand
ACCCCTTATAAATAAAGGGCTAAAGAGCTTTTTTTGTCAGAGTGCTGAAAACAGGTGAAGAAAAAACAAACTATTACAGATATTGGAAAAATTATAACGAATCCGGCAGAATGTTATACGCTTTCTAAATTTCTTCCTTTTTATCGATTTTTCTCCATATATTATATTGAATTAATAATTTATGAATTTTTTTAAGGAGTAAGACAATGAAGCAATTAATTACGACGGTTATTTTGTTATTTATTATAAATTTAGCATCCGCGCAAGTTGGCAGCGTTAAATGGACATTCGACGCCAGTGACGATATCGAATCATGTCCGGCCATCGCCGATGATGGCACGATTTACGTGACGGATATGGACGCTTATCTTTATGCGCTTAACGCAGACGGCAGTTTAAAGTGGAAATTTTATGCGGAAGGCGACGGCGGGAGTTATAGCGCTATTTATGCCTCGCCTGTCATTGGGCCAGATGGAACAATTTATGTGGTTGAAGATCTGGGAAAAGTTTTTGCGCTTAACCCCGACAGCACCTTGAAATGGAGTAGTGTTGATGTTACAAACGGAGAAGTTAAAACAACGCCCTCTATTTTACCCGACGGTTCCATCGTCATTTCCTCGTCGGTGAATATGGTGGTTTTGGACGCCGAAGACGGCAGCGTTAAATGGCAAATAGGGAACGGCGCAGATTACGGTAGTCCCGCCGTTGATGCTCAAGGAACGATTATCGGCGTTCATGGGTTACGTTCGATTACCGATCAGGGAGAGCTCAACTGGAAAATAACAAACGGCTCTGACGTTTCCTCTCCGGCAATCGGAGCGGACGGTACCATATATATAGGCTCAGATGACGCCAAGAGCTTATTTGCCGTAAATAAAGACGGTTCGATAAAATGGGAATACAAAACGGGATATCCTGTTTTTTCTTCGCCCCTTATCGGCTATGACGGTACTATATTTATCCTTTCAAATGAAGTTATGCAAGCGGCTCCTTTGGATGCCGTAAATTCGGACGATGGAACAAAGAAATGGCGTTTTGAGGATATGATTATGGTGGACTTAATAGCAACCCCGGTCATCGGAGCCGATAGTACTATTTATATCGGCGGCACAACTGCAACATGGGAATCGAAAATATTTGCTGTCAATACGGAAAACGGTTCCGTAAAATGGTCACAATCTATTAGCGATGTTCCGGGACAATTTTTCACCATTACCGATGACAGCTTACTGCTGTTTACGATAGCCGATGAATTGCATGCGATGAGAATCGCGAGCGCCGGTTTGGCCGATACGCCCTGGCCTAAATATAAAAAAGATAATAAAAATAGCGGGCTTACAACGGCGAGTGTAACGGGTATCGAAATGGTTGATACTAAGTTGCCCGCAGAATATTCGCTTTCGGAGGCCTACCCCAACCCTTTTAATCCTACGACACGTTTCCGTTTTAGCGTTCCTAAAAGCGCGCAGGTGAACATTTCCGTATACAATGCTTTGGGACAATTGGTTGATAATCTGGTAAATGATATGAAAAACAACGGAACGTATGAGGTTACTTGGAACGCATCTTCCTTTGGTTCCGGAGTATATTTTGTTCGTTTAAGTAGCGATAACGGTTTTGTGCAAACTAAGAAAGTTATGTTGATAAAATAGTAAAAAGTATTAAAAAATATTTAAGCCCGTCATCTTGTATAACTTATTTATACAAATTGATGGGCTTTTTATGTTGGTGAATTAATATTAATCGTTTTTTCGGTTGGAAAACTTACCTACTAACATAGCGATAACTACGGCGAGATAAATCTGTCCAGTCACGGCAGCCAGCATGGCGAGAGAGCGCGCTGCCGGCGTTAACGGTACGATTTCACCGTAACCGAGTGTTGTAAAAGTCACAAAAGCATAGTAGATATATTCCGCAAAATAGTCGCCCGGATCGTCCTGCATATTATCACTAAAAGGGAAACTGAATGAATGGTGATTGAAGGCCATTAATATGGTAATTAACAATGCAAACACAATACCGAGCAATAAATAGACGTTTATGGCCTCAAATATAACCTTTCTGTCAACCGTCGTTGCTTTGGAAACTTCAATCACATATGAAAATACAAGCAATAAAAAGAAAAGGACGTTAAGAGCCCTTGCCGTTATATTGATAATTTCCAAATCGAAAATATTGGAAAGGGGTTGAACGACAAGCATTATTGTCATGGCTACAAAAAGTTCTGAACGTTTTTGTTTTATGGATATAACCGAAGTAATATAGATCATAAATAATAAAACGCTAAATGTTATGGTGCGATACCTTTGGGGAAAAAGAGGAGCAATAATAATTACCGACAATATTAATAATAATAATATGCCGTTGGCATTTTTAATGGTTCTATTTTTGTTTAATAAACGTTTAATATGCATAAATATAATCTTTTACATAAATGGCGCTATATTCTGAATATTATCGAGCCTCTCGATGAGGATGTACGCGATAAACCCAAGCGAATTCCTTAAAAATACATAAGAAACCGCAATAAATTGCCGCGATGGCGACGCTTCGGAATCGCAAAAGCAATATTTATTAGGAACGGAAAAGTCGTTGCTTTTTCAAAAGATATTTTATCGGCGGTTGAAAATATAAATCAATATTTTACAAAATCAAAATTTTAAAAGACTAAAATACTTTTTAAATTTTAACGACCTTATTTAGAATTCCCATTGCAGATAAGCGGTTTGAAAATTGCTGCCTCCGGAGATTCTTCCAAATTGCTGCGCGCTTTCAAATATGGCAGAGCGGTGATGAATGCCATAACCAAGCCAGAATTTCTTAAATTGTTTGCCGCCGAAAATATCACCAATATTGAAATCGAGTGAGAAATCAAGATAATTTAATAAATTACTGGGTTTATATCCTTTTCTTTCCATCTCCGTTCTTTCAACAAATGGAATTTTATTCACATAAGACAGTCCTTCGGCCGCTCCGAATCTCCATCGGATAGGCCAGGGGATCGTATAATAGAATTTAATACCAAGAGCAACTTCCTGTGAACTGCCGCCGTTATACTTATTTGCCCAGTGCCATACCAGTCCGCTATGAATATAAAAATCCAGAGGAATGCCAAAAAGATCATCCGTAAGAGGGTAGCCATAAAAGATAGAGGTCATTTGGTTGTTAGCGGTATCTTTTTTAGCGTTAAAACGGATAATTTTTGCTAAATCGGTAGGCGTTGCCCAGCCGTGGGATACACGCAAGTAGGTTTTATTTTTTAAAACACTGGTACGAACCCGGTCACGATCATTGGAAAAGCCCAAACCAAGATAAACTTGCCCATAAACATCCCGATTGATGATATCCATTTTCCTGACATTACGATCGAGAAGACTAACCTTACCGGCGCTAAATAGATATAAATTACGCCAGGCATGATAAGAAACCGTGTAGCCCGCGGAGATTTCGGTACCAGCGCCTACATCGTATTGATCCAATCCGTAATAATAGTTATTAAAAGAGCTGCTTTTGAATTGCAGTTCACCAAAAACCTGTCCATTAAAATTTTCTGTTTTGTAGGCCAGTCCGAGACGTAAATTACTTAAAAAATGACTGTAAACATCACTTAATAATTCAAAATCGGTATAAGTGAATTTTATTGGTTTATAACGAAATTTGGCGCCCATTAAGATATTATTGCCTTGTATTTGATTTTGATACTCAGCGGGAATGTCGAAAAAGCGTAACCGCGCCATACCGCTGATTTTCCACCTTTTTGAATCGTGAATCCAAACACCGCCTTCAATACCATTAAGGTAAAAATGCTCGCTTCTAAAAAACATTAAAGGTACAAAGCTTGCCACTGTTCGTTCTGTCGTGGCGAAAGGAATGGTTGCTGTGCGCATCGTAGCGCCCAAAGCCCAATCCTGTTCAATATATTCTTTTTCTTCGCCTGCAAGAAGAGATGTTATAAATAGGGTTATTAATAGTAAAGTAATCGTAACTTGTTTCATAAAATATTTCCTTTATTCTATGTAATTATTGGTTTAATATATTTTTTAGATAAATAAAAAAACTTTAGTATATGAAAATGGAGTATCCTGATACTTGCTAAAATCCCACATTAACACCAATACTTATAAACGGGCTCCATTGCTCATAAGGTGAATTGGAATCCTGCAATACATCAAACAAAACTTCCGCTACAATGGATGTGTTAGCAGAAACCGGTTGAATATACCCTCCCCCAAGCAAAAGAAACGGAACCCAGGTTCTATTGCTTGTGTAGTTTAGATCACTGATGCTATATTGATAACTCATATAGGCAAATTCAGCATGTAAATATGCCTTGGGAACAAAACGATAACGGGTAAAAATACTGGCCCCATAGTTATGATAGGTACGATCAAGCGTATAACGACTATCTTTAATATATTCATACGCAAGCTTCATACCGACAGAAGCATTGGGAATAAATTTATAACCAACCATGGGGGCAACATTAACCCGAAAATAGTTACCAAAACTAAGTCCGACAATTCCGCCGTAATATACTTTTGCCGCTTGAGGTTTACTCTTCTTCTTAACCGGCATTACTTGAGAATCTTGCTGAGCAAGAATAGGCGTGACTATGAATACCGCCATTGCGATAATTAATATAAATTTTTTCATAAAAGCCTCCGAAATAATAATTTTGGTTCTTTCTCGTTTTGTGTGGGTAACATTTTTTTCTTTATTGGACATTTGGATTAATAAGTTTAAATTTCAAATCATCGGTAACGAGATACGCAATTATTTTAAAATTTCTGGTAGTCTTGTATCCTCTTGTTATAGCCTTGCAGGATTGAATGATTGAGTTTAACCCCTCTAATATCCCATTATTAATTCTGCTCTCAAACCAAGCCAAGATTCCATCCCGGTATCTTCGGATTGTGTACGCCGCTTGTTTTATTGGTTTCAGTCTGCTGTGAGTCTCCCCAAAATACCAATTTTTAAGAAGTCGTTCAAAATCATATTTGGTTTGGGCGTGGTAAATTTCCTGAAAATTTTCTATTATGTGCATTGCTTTACGTAGCTGTAAAATAAGCGCTTCAAATAAATTTGCTTGCATTGGGAGATTCCTTCTTGAGATGAGTTATAGTTTTATCGTCGTAAACAACAAATTTCTACATTCATTTTAAATAAACCAAATTTTTATATACTCATACAAAATGAAATTATTTCTACTTAGTCGGTAAAAAAAAAGATGATAAGTAATTGAAAATTCTGTA
>CAYRJN010000236.1:0-5253 GCA_964424545.1 uncultured Calditrichaceae bacterium | reverse complement strand
TAAATATGATTGTCAAATAGCGACTCGGCCATTTTTAAATTTGTCCTAATTGTAAAAAAAGAATAAATTTATAGCTATTGAGAGAGAACAAAATTGAGATTGTATTGTCATTATCCCATCATTATCGGGGTGTTCCAAGAGCGACAAAAGAGTATGGCAATTTCAATTATATCGGGAGGGAAGAAATAGCCAAACTTCGTTAACGAATAAAGTCTTTATCATCTCGAGTTGAAATAAACAATAATGTAATTCTTTTTGAAATATCAATGAAATAAAATAAATATCCAATTAGGCGATGCGCTTTGCAAAATCCCCGATATATTAAAATAAACGACCAAAAATCATTAGAAGAAAGCGTTAAACGCGCTGCTGAGGCGCTGGCAGGGGGCGGCGTTATCTTATATCCTACCGATACGCTTTATGGCTTGGGAATTGATGTAACAAATCCCCAAGCCGTTGAAAAATTATATTCAATAAAAGGCCGTTCCAATAAAAAACCCGTTTCGTTGATGGTTGCCTCATTTCGACAGATTGAGGAATCAATAGAAATTGACGATTTAATTATTAATATTGTTTTGCAAAAGATTTTGCCCGGTAAAATAACGGTATTGCTTAAAAATAAGTTATATCGCCGCTATGCGGTATTTGAATATTTGCAAAATAATCCCGAAAAAATTGCTTTTCGTATTCCGGATAACAAATTTTGCAATATGTTAAATGAGGCTCTTAAGGTTCCGATTTCCACAACCAGCGCCAACATTAGCGGCAGTACAGATATTTTGCATGTGTCCGATTTGCCTCATTCCATAACGGAGCGGCTCGATTTGATTATCGATGCTGGAGAAGCGCGGGATGTAAGAGGGTCAACTATTGTCGATTTTACGCGGGAACCATATAAAATTGTACGCAAGGGCGCTGTAAGTAAAGAGGAGTTAAATGGTATTTTTGAAAAAGAAAATATTGAATTTGTATATTAAAAAAATAAATATTACTGAAATAATTAAATGAACAAAAACACGGAGAAGATTGTGCTTGCAAAGCGTGTAGAGCGAATACAAAAATCACAGACTATGAAGATTGCTGCCAAAGCCATCGAGTTAAACGCAAAAGGCATAGATATAATAGATTTTAGCGTAGGCGAGCCTGATTTTTCAACGCCCGATGTGATAAAGCAAGCGGGTAAACAGGCCATTGACGCCGATTTGATTAAATATACCGAAAATTCCGGATTGTATGAATTGCGTAAAGAGATTGCCGATAAATTGAGAATTGACAATCAACTTTCTTATTCACCTTCGCAAATCATTGTTTCCAACGGCGCAAAACAAAGCATCTTCAATGCAATAATGGCCATTGCCGAAGCGGGAGACGATGTTCTCATTCCTGCTCCTTATTATGTCTCTTATCCCGAAATGGTTAAGTTTTCCGGCGCAAATCCAATAATAATTTCTACCGAACAGACAGCGAACTTTAAAATAAACGTACAATCGCTTGAAAAGGCGATTACCCGAAATACAAAATTACTTATTCTATGCAATCCATCCAATCCTACGGGACTATTGTATACTAAAGAAGAATTAAAAGAATTATCCGCCGTTGCCAATAAATACGGTTTGTTTGTTATTTCGGATGAAGTTTATGAAAAGCTGACCTATGATGATAATTTTTACAGCTTTGCCGCCGTCGATAAGGACATTTATGAACGCAGCGTTATCATTAACGGCGCCTCAAAAGCTTTTGCTATGACCGGCTGGCGTCTCGGCTATGCAGCGGGTCCCAACTATATTATAGACGCAATGGATAAAATCCAAAGTCACAGTACATCGGCGGCTTCGGCCGTAGCGCAATATGCAGCATTAGAGGCTTTAAAATCTGCAAAGGATGATGTGCGGCAAATGGTATCTCAATTTCATAAGCGCCGGGACGTTATTATGGAACTGCTCGATGACATACCCCATATAACATACTGCAAACCGAAGGGCGCATTTTATATTTTTCCGAATATTTCTCGCTATCTTAATAACGACGCCGATAATAAAATTAGCAATTCTTATGAATTTTCATTATATCTCCTTGAACAGGCAAATGTAAATACCGTTCCGGGAGCGGTTTTCGGCTCGGATAATCATATCCGCATTGCCTATTCCACATCTATGGAAAATATCCGTGAAGGTTTCAGACGAATAAAAGGTGCCCTTCGACGGCTTTATATTAATTCGTAACAGCGCATAGTCGCAGGTTAGCAATTTATCAGCTTTCGTTATGCTTTCAAAAAAACGTTGTTTATTATTCTGGACTTGCTCTCGCTGTGCAAAAGTTGATTCTGAAAGAGCCAATTTAAAGTTTATATAACCAATTTTCTAAATTGTAACAGATTAAATATTATTGTATATTAGACAAAATAAAATTGCAGGATAATAATCAAATAGAGAGATAAAATACGACCGATGGATAGTCGGAGAATCCATACGATAATCGGTATGGCCGGACATATTGATCATGGTAAAACAGAACTTATCCGCGCCTTAACGGGGTTAGAAACGGATCGTCTGAAAGAGGAAAAAGAGCGGGGGATTACCATTGATCTCGGCTTTGCTTATTGGAAAGATAATATAACTATTATTGATGTTCCCGGCCACGAAAAATTTATACGCAATATGGTTACGGGAGTAAATGCCGTTGATTTTTTCCTACTGGTTATTGCGGCCGATGACGGAATTATGCCGCAAACAAGAGAACATTTTGAGATTTTAAATTTTTTCGGCGTAAAAAACGGCATTGTCGCTTTGAATAAAATTGATTTGGCGGATAAAGAATGGCGAAGCCTTGTAACCGGCGAGATAGAAGATTACCTAAAGGATAATGGTTTTGATAATATTCCCATTATTCCGGTTTCCGCACGGACGGGCGAAGGAATTGATCTGCTGCGTAATGAAATTATCAAAAAGATCGCGGAGGTTGAACCGCGAAGCGATATAAGTCCCTTTCGTTTAAATATAGATCGTAGTTTTTCTCTAAGAGGATATGGCACGGTGGTAACGGGCGCCATATTGAGTTCGACGTTAAAAGTCGGGGATACGATTCAAATATTACCCGAAATGAGACAATCCAAAGTTCGGGCGATACAGGTACATCGCAAAGATGTTAACAGTGCCTCAGTGGGGCAACGTGCTGCAATAAACATTGCCGGTGTAACGCCGGAGGAGAGCAGCCGCGGAAAAGTAATTGTCGCTCCAGATAGTTTGACGCCAGCTTCAACATTATTAGCAAAGATTAAAACGATAAATACATTACCTTTTAGCATAAAAAAACATGCTAAAGTCCATATTCATCTCGGAACATTTGAAACGGTTGGAAAAATATCGTGGTATGGAGAAGATAAGGAGTTAAAGGAAAATTATTCTTTGGTCGTTTTTATCAAATTGAGTGAAAAGACTGCAACGGCGCCTGGCGATCCGGTTTTATTGCGCAGTTTTTCTCCTGTTACCACCATTGCCGGTGGAAAAGTTCTGCAAATTAATCCACCGAAAATAAAAAATGATGCGCAAGATAGAGATCATTATTATCAAACGTTAATAAACGGAACGCTTGCCGATAAAATAATTACGATTATGGAACACTCTTCATACCGTTTTTTTACGATCGGCGATTTTGTAAAAATGTTTTTTATAAAAGAGGACATCATTGAAAAAACGCTCAATAAACTTATAAAAGACAAAAAACTTAATTTTCGTGAATTCAAGAATGAAAAAATCTTTTTCAGCAACGCTAAAATAAACGATTTGATTAGCGAAATAAAAAAACTGATGATTGAAAAAAAAGAAATTAATGTTTTTAGAGCAGGGTTTAATATCAGTGAAATATACGATTTGGTAAAAATATATAAACTCAATGAAAAGTATTTGGAAGTTGCTTTGCAAACGGGCGTCAATAAATCGTTGTTCGTAGTAAATGACGAGCTTTACAGATTAAAAAACGATGAAACGAAAAACAGGCTAACCGAATATTTTGAAAAAACAGTGCGTTTATACTTGAGTGCGGAGTTTGCGCCACCGAATTTTTCGAAACTATCTAAGGAATTGGATTTAAGAGAAAAAGATGTCCGCAATATTTGCGCAGAGCTTAGTAAACAGGGAGTTCTTGTGTCTATTTCCGGAGAATTTTATTTGCATCGGGATGTTTTTAGCACGCTGCTTGAGTATCTTCGCGAACAATTTAAAAAGCGTCAATCTTTGAAAATAAGCGAAATAAGGGATTTTACCAAAAGTAGCAGAAAGTATATTATTCCGCTTATGGAGTATTTGGATCTGAAAAAATACACTTTGCGTTCGGGCGAGGAGCGGGTTAAGGGGGAAAATTTATAAATAAAAAAATGTTTGGTTGAAAAATTTCAATATTTCCGTAAATTAAAATTTCGATTAAGGACTTATTAAACGAGGTAATATGATGGAATTAAAATCCGTGACAATAGAAAAACCGCAAGATACGAATTTTATCTTCGGACAGTCCCATTTTATTAAAACGGTTGAAGATATTTATGAGACAATTGTAACTACCAACCCCGGCATGAAATTCGGGTTGGCTTTTTGTGAAGCTTCTGCAGGCGCCTTGGTGCGCTTAAGCGGCAATGATGAACATTTAATAAAACTCGCCGAAAAAAACGCTTTGAATATCGGCGCCGGTCATAGTTTTATTATTTTTATGGAAAATGGCTTTCCTCTTAATATTTTAAATGCCGTTAAAATGGTTCCCGAGGTTGTACGGATTTTTTGTGCGACGGCCAATCCGACTGAGGTAATACTCGCAGAAACGGAAATGGGAAATGCCGTACTTGGCGTTGTTGACGGTCAACGTCCTAAGGGTGTGGAGAGTGAAAATGATGTAAAAAAAAGAAAAGATTTTCTTAGAATGATTGGCTATAAATTTTAGATTTGAGGTGGAAATGGAGAATTTACAAGAATTGTATGATTATTACATTGCGACAAATCCTTCAAGTGGTAAAATTTCTGCGGCGACAACCCTGTTGATACATATTTGCAAAGCTTTAAACTTTGATATGACCGAGCAAATTACTCCGGAATATTTCTCCGACATACCGGCCGCTCTGGATGATTTTTATCGCTTATCGCCCAATAAAGCGATTCAGGATAAAAGTATTCTATCCGAGATGATCGGCCGTTACGGGCCGCGAGACGGCTGGGAAGATGTCGTTGAAATTCTTTTAAAGGAAAAAGATTTGAATCTTCGTCAATT
>CAYRJN010000235.1:0-5313 GCA_964424545.1 uncultured Calditrichaceae bacterium | reverse complement strand
GATGTGGCAAATTTTCACCTTTTTTTCTTTTTACACAAAATTACGGACTTAATCGATTTTAGTATACAATTTTGGACATTAGTATGCGAAAAGAACATGTTTTTCAATATTATTATGAATTTATTTTTTAAACTATGACAATTCAACCTTTTGCTTTTTTATTTAACTTTTACACAAATATTTTAGATATCTGAAGAGAATATCATTGAGATATTTTTAAATATTGCATAACGGCGTCATTTCCCTGCAAGGCATCTTTCGGCCGGGCCGTTCTTTCATCAAAAACTCTCAGGCAGTTCTCAGGAAGTATTGTTACAAAATCCTCGCTATAATTATCGCCGTCATACGGAAGATAATCTTTTAAGCCTATATATTGCTTAAAAAATCCATAAACAGCCTTCCTTTTAGAGAATCCGTAGCCGTGTCTTTCTAAGGTAAGATGTACATTGGAAACTCTGTTGGCTGCATCATAGACTTCATAAACCCGTTTAATATAGGGAAATTCAACGCGCGGCGTATTTCTTGTCCAGTCTCCGCCATCCGAAACCACTATCATAGGACGGGGGGCAAAAAGAGCAGCGATTTCCACATTGTTGGTTTGAAAATTTTTTGTTTTATGGATAGGCATTCCGCTTTCGCAAACACAACCGCCGAAAAAATGCGCAGATATCTGTACGACAGGCGCCGCTGCCTTGATACGATCATCAAGAGCGGAAAAAATAAATGTTTGTGTTGCTCCTCCGGAGGCTCCGGTCATCCCTATATTTTCAGAGTCGACATCATTCCTTGAAAGCAAGTATTCCAAAACACGTTTGCTGTTCCACGTTTGCAATAATAACGCGATTGGAATTTCGTGGGTTACCTGTGTTGATTCGCCATACCCAACCATATCGTAGGCAAAAACGATGGCTCCCATCTTGGCAAAAGCAGCGCAGCGTTTTTGCATATCCGCGCGAAAACGACCGTAATTGCCCGGTGTTTTCCAGTGACCATGGGCCGATAAGATAGCCGGATGCTTCACGCCTTTTCCTGAATCTATCGGACGATACAAATTACCCGTTATCCAAAATCCCGGAAAGCTTTCTATAGCAATATTCTCAATAATATAACCGTTCATTTTACGCGTATTGTTAATAATGGGATGAAAATTGCCTTCAATTTTAGGTCGTTTGTCCCATTGCATACCCGCAAGCATCACCTCTCGTATTTTTTTTGCCCGCTTTTCCCATGAAGCTTTATCGTTCCAGGTGGAGGCAAATTCCTGCATTTTATGATAGGCCTCATCTTCCGTCCAATAGGCGCCCTGACACAACATATTTTTCTGCGCTTGAAGGCCACTTGTTCCGACAATCAGCAGAAACAATAAACTCGAAATAACTTTGTTAAAATTCGTTTTAAATAAAAACATAATATACCTCTCTTTTTTATGGTTACTTATTTAATAATTATTTAAGAAAAACAACCTAACCGGTTTTTTAACGATCTACGGTTTGCAATCTGTAATATGTAATACTATAATGTGACTTACCTATACTGATCATGCGTATTTACAAGTAGTCTCCCGTTGAGTATAAATCATTTACTATTATTTTTCAACTAAAATAAAAATTTTTTTTCATAGATTAACTTTTGAACCATTTACGATTAGGAAATTAAACTCCTTACTGTAAAATGAGTGATCTTCAAAACCTACAATTTGATTACTGAATACGAAACTATAAATTAAGAATACCCAATCTTTCACAATTATAACCTATTTCCCTTTACTTATTAAATATTTATCAATTTCAGTCCCTGCCATAATAACGGGACCTAAACCGTGAACATCATCATCCTTAGTTGGGCGTGTATAATAATGTTTCATAGCGCTATTAATGCCTGTACCGACACATGTACCTCTTACCGTTCCCGTTTCTGTTATTTTACTCTTTAATCCTTCCCAGCCGTTTAGCGCAATGGCAATATAACGTTCAGGAATCCACCCTTCATTGACCGCAGCGGCAATACCATATGTAAACATAGCCGTTGCCGAGGTTTCTAAATAGGAATCTTGTTTATCCAGAATCTGATGCCATAATCCCGATTCGCTTTGATATCGTGCAACGCCGTTAATCTGTTGAGTAAGAATTTTTAACAGTCTCTTTCTTTGAGGATAATTTTCGGGTAGATTTTTCAACAATTCAACTTGTGCTACTATTACCCAGCCGTTTGCCCGTCCCCAGTGAGCAACGCCATTTGTACTATCATCACTTTGCCAACAATGGAAATAGAGGTTTGTCTGTTCATCCCATAAATAATCTGTAAATTGGATTACTTGCTTTGCAGCAAAATCAAAATATTTTTGTTCTCCGCTTAGTTTACCCATACGCGCTAAAAAAGGAATTCCCATATACAAATCGTCTGCCCAAATTGTATATTTTAGCGGAAGTTTTCTGCACAGCGTTCCGTCACTCAATTTATCTTGTTTATTTAAGATATGGTCTGCCGCTTTTTTAATATAAGCAAGATAATCGTCCCTTTTTTCATATTTAGTATAAACATCTATTAAGCCGGCGCCCATTGCACCGCAATCATCTAATTCTTCAAGAGTAAACAATTGCCCCAGCGGCGTACTCCATTTGGAACGACCTTTCGGAATTTTTGTAATAAAAGGAGCATTGTTAAAAATAAATTCATACGTATCTATTGAATAATTAATATATTTTTTATCATTAAGAAGTTTGCCAAGTTCTAACATTGCAATATTTAACACTCCACTCGGGTATTCCCAATCGCAAAACTCAGTTGCACAATTGAGAAAATGCAAATCAGTATCTTTCTTTAATTGTGTATATCTCTCTTTTGTCTTAGAATCTACAAATTCAAGAACATTTTCTTTTACAATTTTATCCGCAATTTTTCTTAAAACCACTTCTGTCTCTTTACTGTTTTGGGAAAAAGCAACCGTTGTTAACAATGACATTAACACCAATACAATTATTTTTTTCATAAGATATTTCTCCTTGTTTTATTTTTATTCCACAACAATTTCATCGACAAACATAAAAGCTTCCGCACCTTCATAAATATGCTCTTTAGGACATTTGCCAATACTTTTTGCAATCACCTTTATATATCTACTTTTTATAACGCTAAAGGAATTAACAAATTCTTTTATAACAATTTTTCCATCTTCTTCGGGAATATTAATTTTTAGCGTAGAAATTTTATTAAAACTATCTCCGTTAGTTGATACCCAAATCTCTATTTCTGTGGGAAAAAAGATCCCCGACTCTACCGATTCCAGGAAAGAAACTGTAACTTTACTGATGGGTTCTTCTTTTAATAAATCTATAGCAGCGACCAAATCAACGCCAAAATATCCTTGCCATTCTCCGTTGGTATAGTTTACGCTTCCTCTAACGCCATCTGTAAGCGCATATTCTTTATTTGACGGATATCGTTCATCATATGGATATTTAACTTTCACCGGTAAGCCGGTTGCTTTATTTGCCAACACATCAAGATTGGTAACCCGCGAAACAATCTCGTTATTACTAAAGGTTGCCGCTTTAATTTTTAATACTTTATCAACATGAAATGGATTTGTATAAAGATTACTATTCACTGTTGGTTCATTCCCTTCGGTAGTGTAGCGGATTTGTGTATTTCCCACTTCATTTTCCAAGGTAACGATAATGTCATGTTGTTTTTTATCTACTTCGTATTTTGCCGTTACGTTGTATGCCGCTTTTGAATAATTTATAGATAACGCATCATATCGTTTAAATTGTTTCCCCAACCTTTCGCTAAAATCACTCCAATTTCTCCTTTCACTATCTCTCCATGCCACTTCGCAAAGCGCCGCCATTCTCGGAAACATCATATATTCCGCTTGCGCCGTTGTCGGCACATATTCCGTCCATAAATTCGCCTGTATGCCAATGATGTGTTCTAACTGAGAAGAGGTCAGGCTATCCGTTAATAACGGATTGAAAGAATAGACTTTTTTTACAGGCAAATATTTATTATAGGCCGGCGGTTCATACTGGGGATCACCTTGATAATAATCGAAATATAAATATTGATACGGAGTAAAAACCACATCATGATTTGCACGCGCCGCAAAAATACCGCCGTCAAGTCCTCGCCATGACATAACAGTGGCATTTTCCGATAAACCGCCATTGATAATTTCATCCCAGCCGATAAGTTTTCGGTTTTTCGAATTAATATATTTTTCCACGCGCTTAACAAAATAGGACTGCAATTCTTCCACATTTTTCAGGTTCTCTTCTTTCATCCGCCGCTGGCATTTCGGGCATTTCTTCCAGGCGTCATGTTTGGCTTCGTCTCCGCCGATATGGATATATTCTCCCGGAAATAGGTCAACAACTTCGGAAAGAATATTTTGTAAAAATTCAAAAGTCCCGTCATTTCCGGCACAATATACTTGTTTATCAATCTGTCCAACACTTCCCGTTGGTACGGTTAACGATTTGCCACTGCATGAATATTGAGGATAAGCAGCCAAGGCAGCGGTACAATGCCCGGGCATTTCTATTTCGGGTACAATTGTTATGAACCTATCCGCGGCATATTGCACAATTTCCCGAATATCATCCTGCGTATAATAACCACCGTAGGTTGCCTTTTCTCCCGGTTGTTGCGGTTTTCGCTTGGAATCCCACGGTTGGTCTTCACGATCGGCCCGCCAGGCGCCTATTTCCGTTAGTTTCGGATATTTTTTTATCTCAATCCGCCAACCTTGATCGTCTGTCAAATGCCAATGGAATGTATTCAACTAATGCATGGCCATATAGTCAAGCGTCTTAAAAATAAATGCCTTCGGAAAGAAATGACGCGACACATCCAGCATAAACCCTCGCCATTTATATTGCGGCTTGTCGGCTATTTCCACACAAGGCGCTTTAAATTCTATCTTATCAAAGGTTTTATCGGAAAAAACCTCGACGGGCAGTAATTGCAATATAGTCTGAAACGCATAAAATAAACCATTGGCTTTATTTATTTCTATGTGTATGACCTTAGTCGACACGGAAAGTCTGTAACCTTCAACACCTAAATTCAGACCGTCTTTACGTCTTATTATGATTCTCGGAAGGGTCTCATTTCCTGATGTATCTCCCACAATTTCCGCAATATTTGAAACTTTTTCCCTGAAATAGTCTATTGTTTTGTCTATTGCGGGATCATTCCATCGATTAACGATAACGACTTTTTTCCCGCCGTTAAAAAAGCCGTCTTTCATCTCAATCTTTTGCGGCATGGGTACAATCATTATTCCCGCCGCGGTAGATTCACGCTGTGCCT
>CAYRJN010000234.1:0-5315 GCA_964424545.1 uncultured Calditrichaceae bacterium | reverse complement strand
CGGCAATTTCCATTTGTATTTGCGCTTGATTTACGTCGATCTCCGGAATCGTTCCGTATTTAAAACGCTTGTTCATTATTTCCAGCGCTTTTTGACGCGATAGCAAGGTATATTTTGAAACACGCAAACGCTGTTTATAATCAAGCAAAATAAAATAATTGCTGACCACTTGGGCAATTAAACCGATTTGCGCCGCTCTAAGCCCATATTCCGAAGCCGTAATCTCGGCAAAAGCGGCTTCATTGGCCCTGCGGAGTTTGCCCCAAAAATCAATTTCCCAGCTCAAAGCGGGCATGGCGTAAAAATTATTGTTGATGTCTTGCATTTTAACGCCCGTGGCAAAATTCCCTCTCGACGCGCCGCCCGTAACGTTTATCTGCGGTAAAATATCGGCTTTGGTAAAACCATATAAAGCTGCCGCTTCGTCAATACGGGCCAGAGCAATACGGACATTTTTATTATAACGTAATGCGGTAACAACCAGCGTATCCAACTGAGGGTCGGCAAAAAGCTGCCACCAGTTCAAATTCACCAGCGTATCGGCAATAAGCGAATCGGGCGCCGCTCTGTATTTTTCCGGTACCTGCATTTGCGGCTTTTTGAAATCCGGCCCGATGGCGCAGCCCATAAAAAGAGCCAAAACAAATACGATAACCGGATGTTTAAACAAATTGAATGTTCTTTCTTTTTTCATATTTTTTCTATCTAAAAATGGTTAAACGCCTCTATTTTCTTTCTTCATATCGTACGCTTTTGCCTTCCCCTATCCTTAAAAATTTAGAAAATAATTACTATTCTTTCTTACGCGGAAGAATGGTTAATGAGCACCCGCTTCTCTTCATATTTAAACAATTTGGCGATTAAAACATAAAGCATAGGATATAAAAAGACGCCGAGCAGGGTGGCGATGGTCATGCCACCGATCAACGCCATTCCCATTACTTTGCGCGCTTCTGCTCCCGAGCCGCTGGCAAGTACGAGCGGTAAAACCCCGAGAATAAAAGAAAACGCTGTCATTAATATGGGACGAAAGCGGGATTTTGCCGCCGTTATGGCTGCGTCGAAAATCTTTGCGCCGTTTTTAAATTCGTCGTTGGCAAATTCCACGATTAATATGGCGTTTTTGGCGGCCATTCCGATTAACATCACAAAGGAAACCTGCGCAAAAATATTATTTTCAAATGAAGGGCTTAATAAACGACCGAGCCAAAGCGCAAATAACGCGCCGAAAATGGCAAAAGGCGTTCCCATTAAGATGCTTATGGGTAAAGACCAGCTTTCGTATTGCGCCGCTAAAATTAAAAAAACAAATATCAACGAAAAGGTTAAAATCATAGAAAGAGAACCCGAAGCCTCATTCTCTTGATAAGACATGGCATTCCAGCTATATCCCATATCGGCGGGAAGCGTTTCCTTGGCGGCTCGTTCCAAAGCAGCCATGGCCTCTTCCGAAGTATGACCGGCGGCCGGAGAGCCCGTCACTTCTATGGCGCGGAATAAATTAAAACGGGTAGTATAATCCGGGCCGCTTATGGGTTTAATATCCACCAGCGTGGCCAAAGGCACCATATCGCCGTTTTTGTTTTTAATAAAGAAACTGTTAATTCCGCTTTCGGAAACTCGATAACGCGGCTCAGCCTGAATATAGGTTTTATATAGTCTACCGAAACGCGTAAAATCGTTTACATAAGCGCCGCCCATAAAAGCGCCGATGGTCGTATAAAGATCATTTAAAGGAACGCCGAGCTTGAGAGCCTTTTCGCGGTTAATATCCATAAGCCGCTGGGGAACCGTTGAACGAAAAGTCGTAAACGCCGCACCGATCTCAGGCATGCTCATTTCTTTGCGAATAAACTGCCCTGTGTATTTGGCCAGATATTCGGGCGTATTGCCGCCCTTATCCTGAATCATAATACTAAAGCCGGAACCGCTGCCCAATCCGGGGATAGCCGGCGGCCCGAAGGCAAACACTTGCGCCGCATTAATCTCGCGGGAAAGATCGCGATTGAGCGCGTTAATAACTTCTTTGGCCGTTCTATCTCGTTCATCCCAGGGCGTAAGCGAAGCAAACAGGAAACCGTTATTGGAAGCCATTGAACCCGAAAGAAGACTGAATCCCGTAGCTGTGGTAACGTATTTAACTTCGGGATAACGCATCATAATTTTTTCAATTTTTTTAGCGACTACATCGGAACGCTGTAGCGAAGCGGCATCCGGTAGCTGCATATTAACCAGCAGATAGCCCATATCTTCTTCCGGAATAAAACCGCCCGGCACTAATTTACCGAAAATAATGGCTCCAAGAGTCATTAATAGAATAAAAATCGTACCTCGTTTCAGCTTACGGGCTATAATGTTGGTAAAATTCATGTAAGAGTCGGTTGATTTATCCATCCATTTATTAAAGCCGCCGAAGAATTTACCCAACACGCCGGAATAGGTAACAGGCTCTTTTAAAAGCAACGAAGCCAACGCCGGAGATAAAGTAAGCGCATTGACCGAAGAGACAATCACCGAAACGACAATTGTTATGGCAAATTGTTGATAGAGTCTGCCGGTAATTCCCGCCATTCCGGCAACCGGAATGAAAACGGCTACCAACACGAGCGTTGTGGCTATCACCGGAGCGGTAACTTTACTCATAGCTTCAAAAGTCGCTTCCCTTGCCTTCATTCCTTTGGCAATATTAACCTGAACGGCCTCCACGACAACAATGGCATCGTCCACTACAATACCGATAGCCAACACCAAACCCAACAGCGATAAAACATTAATCGTAAAACCGAGCAGCGGAAAGAACATAAAAGCGCCGACCAGCGACACGGGAATAGCAATAGTGGGGATTAACGTCGCCCGCCAATCCTGTATAAAAATAAACACAACCAGTATAACCAGAACGAGAGCGATAATAAGCGTAACAATAATATCCTTAATGCCCGCTATTATGGGAGCGACCGTATCCATTGAAACAACATATTGCAGAGATTCCGGAAACTTTTCTTTTAAGACTTCCATCTCTTTTATAATATTATCGGCCAACTCAACGGCATTGGAGCCCGGCGCCTGATATAGCGCAATAATGGCGCAGGTCTCACCGTTAAGGCGCGTATAGGCGTTATACGTTTCCACGCCTAATTTTATGCTGGCCACATCGCTTAATTTTACTTGAGAGCCGTCCGATTTTGTTCGAACCACGATATCGCCAAAAGCTTTGGGCGAAGAGAATCTGGCCGGAAGGCGAACCGTATAGGTAAATTCCGTACCCGGCGGCGCCGGTTCGGCTCCGAATTTACCGCCCGGCACAATAATATTTTGCTCGTTTACCGCCCGTATTATTTCGGGCACCGTGATGCGCAATTGCGCCAATCTATCGGGTTTAATCCAAATGCGCATGGAATAATCCGAAGCGCCCAACACATCCACGCGACCGATACCTTTAACGCGAGCCAACTGATCTTTGATGTTTATTAAAGCGTAATTTCCCAAAAATTCCTGACTATAGCGTCCGTCGCTTGAGGTTAAAACAACAAGCATTAAAATTCCGGGCAACGATTTTGTAGTCGTAACGCCCAGTTTTTTAACCGCTTCGGGAAGTTTAGCCGTGGCCGCAGAAACGCGGTTTTGCACTAGTACTGTATTCATATCGGGATCGGTGCCGACTTCAAATGATACGGAAATGTTCATCGTGCCGTCGTTGGCATTGGTGGATTGCATGTAAATCATATTATCAACGCCGTTAATTTGCTGTTCTAAAGGCGTAGCTACCGATTCTTCTACATTGATAGCATTGGCGCCGGTATAATTGGCGCGCACTTCCACAATGGGCGGCGTTAGATTCGGATATTGTTCAATGGGCAGGCCAATCATCGATACGGCGCCTACTATTACGATAACGATGGCGATAACCATGGCCACAATCGGCCTTCTAACAAAAAAATTATTCATTACTGTTTACCGCCCTCGTTAAAATACACAGGTTCAACATCCACGACAAGCGGTTTAACGGGCATTCCCTTGCGAACTTTTTGCAGACCCTCATAAACAATTTTGTCTCCCGCTTTTAAACCTTTGTATATTATTTGAAAATTCCCCACCGGCTCGCCCGCTTCAACGCGTCTGTTTTCGATTACATTATCCTTACCCACAAGACTGACCATATAGAGTCCCTGTAATTCCGAAAGGCAGCGCTGCGGAATCATAATACCGTTTTCTATTAAATTTATGCGTATTTTAACCTTGGCATATTGCCCTGGACGCAAAATACCATCGGGATTAGGGAAGGAAGCCTGCACCAGCATGGCGCCCGTCTGTGAATCGATCTCTCTGTTTATGAAATCTATCTTACCCCTATGGCCATAAACTGTTCCATCAGATAAATATAATTCCAAATTTTCGGCGGGTTTGTCTTTGATTTTTCCATAGGTTTCGGTTAATGAAAAGCGTTTCGCTTGCAGATACTGCTTTTCGGTGATAAAAAATTGCACCAAAACCGAACCGATATCGGAAATAGTATTTAAAATAACCGGATTAGGTTCTCTGCCGACAAAATCGCCGACTTTTGCTTTTGTTTTTCCGATAACGCCCGATATGGGAGCGGATATTTTCGTATAGCTCAATTGGATTTGAGCGGCGCGTAATACGGCGTTGGCCGCTTCAAGGGAAGATTTCGCCGCCTCATACTGAGCAATTGCGCCGTCTAAATCGCTTTGACTAACAGCTTTTTGTTCAGCAAGCGGTTTAATGCGATTTAAATCGCTTAAAGCTTTAGCCAGCATGGTTTTTGCTTCGGCTACTTTACTCATTTTCGCGGCTACTTCCGCTTCATAGGGTTGCGAATCGATTTTATAGAGCAATTTTCCCTTTTTAACAAAAGAGCCTTCTTGAAAATATATACCCGTCAACGCACCCTCGACCCGAGCGCGAATATCGATATCTTTAGCTCCGTAAATTTGTCCCACATATTCATCAAAAACGGGAATATCCTGAGTTTTTACCTGATACACCTGAATCTCCGGCAAAACGTCCTGATTTTGTTTTTGTTTACCGCAGGATATTAATATACCCGTAAGCAAAAGCGTAAAAATCAAACCAATTACTTTCATTTTCTTCTCGAAGTTATTTAAAAAGTTGTAATAGTTAGGAACCAAGATTAATATTTTTTTAAATTTAGCGTCAAAAGCAGTCAAGTCTAAAATTATGTGTAAATTACTTCCTAACCCAGGACCCAGCGGGGTAGCCGGAATGGAGCGTAGCGGAATGTAGGCTATCCCGCTTGCGCCAACTGCGGCAACTCCTGATCTTTGTTATCTTTTAAT
>CAYRJN010000233.1:0-5434 GCA_964424545.1 uncultured Calditrichaceae bacterium | reverse complement strand
ATGAAAAAGAAATTCATCTTTTAAAGCATCATTCCGGACGCCTGCGCGATAATCAGGATTACGGCTTTGCCTATTTTATAAAACGTGAAGCGTTAGAAAATATTGACTTTCCCGATCAAACGGTTCATTATAACGCGTTGTATGATTTACGTTTAAAACTATCCGAAAAATACGAATTGGTTCATATTGCCAATCGTTTTCACGGTTCATTATACCATGTAACAACTGCAGAGAGACGACATAATGTTTTCGACTATCTCCTTTCCGCTAAGGACCAGCAATCGGAAGCCGAACGCATCTTAAGCGCTCATTTGCTACGTATCGGCGCCTATTTACCCCCCGGTGCATTTTATAGCCCGCGCCCGAAATCGGAAAGAAGTTGTCCCCTCAAGGCGTCCATTATTATTCCTGTTTATAACCGCCCCGATTTCATTGTCCATGCCATTGAAAGCGTGCAGGCGCAAACTGTTCGGGAGATTGAAGTTATCGTTGTTGTAAACGGCGGAAACGATGATCCCACAATTCCCTCAGTTCAACGTTTTATGCAAAAAGGGGATTTATACAATACTGATTTACCGCAAGTGAAATTATTGGTAACGGATATCAACAATATCGGTTTTTGCCTTAATCTCGGCGCACAAGAAGCGCAGGGGGAATTTTACATTCAATTGGACTCCGACGACCGTTTAAAAACGGATGCCGTTGAAAAAATTTTACAGGTTTTCGACAGCGATGAAAATATCGGCATGGTCATCGGTTCTTACGAGGTCTGGGAAATGAAGGACGACGGTCATATTTATCCATTAAAAGATCTGCCGGTGGTAACGCACGAAGAATGGACGGAAGATAACGGCCGTAACAATCTGCTACGAATCAACGGCGCCGGCGCTCCGCGCTCTATTCCCGTTGAATTAATCCGCCGCATCGGATTTAGCATGAATGAAGAACCCTACGCACGCAATTACGGCGAAGATTACAACATGGTATTGACCATCAGTGAACGTCACCGTATCGGACGCGTGTGGGACCCTATATACAAGGTTATACGGCACTCCGGCGGCACCGATCACAGTATCGATCAACAAACAATCGATCGCAATAACGAAGCCAAGGATTATATGCGTCAAAAGGCGCTTAAAAGGCGGATGAAGTTAAATAATAAATCCCTTTAGAATATAAAATGACCAATTAAAATAAAAGAAGACAACTATTTATGAGTCAAATTCTAATCGGCATAGATGGCGGGGCGACGAAAATAAACGCATGGCAGGTTGAAATAACAAAAAAAAAATCATTCATGTTAGGAACAATTCATGCGGAAATGGCCTATTCCTCCATCCCCGGTTATATTGAAAATTTTACTCCTGTAAGTCTTGGGGAACAGTTGGATGATTTCAGAAAAGGTGAATTTCATCTCACAAACTCTGAAATCCAACAAGGTGCTGTTTTGATCGAAACCTGCGCACAAGTAATAGAAGATATCACCCAACAGTCCAAAAACAAAAATATTGTCGTGGGCATCGGAATGCCGGGGCTTAAGACAAAGGAAGGAAAAGGAATAGCCGTAATAGCCAACGGCCCGCGAATGCCCCATTATATTAAAAACCTTGAGGAACGGTTATCAATGGGGAAAATCAATTTTGTTGAGCCTATAAAACGACTTGGCAGCGATGCGGACTACTGCGGTATAGGCGAAAATTACGCGGAAAACGGACTGTTTCGCGATGTGCAAAACGCCTATTATATTGGATTGGGCACAGGTGCGGCGGATGCTCTGAAACTAAATGGCTGCTTGTTGCCTTTTGACCAAACAAAGAATTGGCTGGCCAAAACATGGGAAATGAAAAACAACGACGGCGTTTCTCTTGAATCCATCGTATCAGCCCGCGGCTTTCAACAACTATATGCCCAAATCAGCAAAACAACCACGGCAGAATTAAATAAACAAAATGTTTTTGCCGATACCATAATCGAACGCAGCCAAAACGGCGAAAATAATGCCCAACAAACCTGCCGTATCTATCTTGACGTATTAAGCGACTTGCTTTTGGAACGTATCACCACCTTATACAAAGGCTGGCAAAATAATTTCTCCTTCGTTAATACCGAACGCAATACACTTGAAGAAAATCATCCCTACAAAGGCTCATTTTTTGAACGCATCATCATCGGTCAGCGAATCGGTTCTTTAATGAAAAGCGAAATCGGCGCAATACAGTTAAAAGAACCGTTAATGCATTTATTAATACAAAAAATCGAGCAGTCACCGCACCTCTCTAAATCGGCCAAAAGACACTATGCCGATTTAGAGCGCTTTATCGCCTTTTCCAATTTACGCGCGGCTCCCGCTCTCGGCGCAGCTGTTGACGCTATGGTTTACGGGGAGGACAATGCTTAATCCAGGTCAAATTCCGCAACAGGAACCGATTATATCGGTCGGTATCGTTTTACCGGAAGATGATACACAATCTTTACAGCTTAAACTTCCCGACAATATACAATATCAATTAAAATGGGACGAAAAAGCAGCAATCCTGGCAACCGGGACACGCCTGTCCGTACAATTACTCGATGACGGACTCACCACCACTATCAACAATAATTCTGAAAATATAACGGTAAAAAAAGTCATCGAGATAAGTCCCGAAAAGATTGATTTTGACCGCATTGCTCCCCAATCGGGAATTTTATTAAAAAATGTTATTACCGGTAGAAACTTCCACTGGAAAAAAAGAATTGATATTCATTTACCCGGAAGCATTATAATTAAACGCATTGACAATACTCTTCTGTTAATTAACAGAGTTCCCTTGGAAAGCTATTTAATGTGCGTAGCCACGTCGGAGATGGGGGCAGTTAGTCCGCCGGCACTTATAGAAGCACAAACCATTGCCGCCCGTTCATGGCTTCTGTGCGCTGCTGAGCGGAAACATAACGAGCTGGGAATCGACGCCTGCAACGACGATTGCTGCCAACGATACCAGGGAACAACCCATTTAAGCAAACAATCCATCGCCGGCGCGCAAAATACAAAAGGAATGGTTTTATTATACGAAGGAAAAATTTGCGATGCCCGCTATTCCAAAAGCTGCGGCGGCATGACGGAGGCTTACCAAAACATCTGGCAGGGCGAGCCTATCCCCTATCTTTCGGCTCTACCGGACATACCGAATGTTAAGAATATTACTCCGTTGAATAATGAGAAAGCTTTTCGCAAATGGATTACCAATCCGCCAACAGCCTTTTGTTCTCCGCAAATCATTCCGGAAAAGAATTTAAAACAATATCTCGGTTCTGTAGACGAAACAGGGCATTATTATCGTTGGAGAATCGAATTAAAGCAACAAGATTTAGTAAAAAACATCAATCTTCATTTCAAACTTAACGTCGCAATAATTACGGATCTGATCCCATTAAAACGTGGCGCATCCGGCAGAATTACCAAACTAAAATTACAATACAAGAACAAAAAGAATAAAGATAAAGAATAAATTTTACAAAACGAATACGCTATTCGACAAGCTTTGCACCGCTCTTTCTTATACAGTTCAGCTTTTTTTATTGATAAAACGTATTCTGCCAACAGCGATATCCCCAATCTGTTTATGTTACATGGCGCGGGCTGGGGGCATGGTGCTGGATTATGTCAGATCGGCGCTTTGGGAATGGCTTTAAATGGTTATTCCACCGAAAAGATATTAAGCCACTATTATAAAAGCAGCGAATTAAAAACGATTTATTAATGGATTAGCGTGATTCCCAATATTTTTTCATATAAAGTTCTGAAAAGGTTAAATCCATTTATAAAAGGATGGCATAACGGTTAAATTAAGTATTCTTTAGAGAATGAGGGATAAATCATTTCAAGCGATACCAAACGCCATTGATTATTTTCTTCAAGCAACTGCGCATGAAGAATATCTCCGGCTCTCAACGGGCGATTATTTAAATTCCCAAGCATTACATTATCAAACTCTATATCGATATGAATATCGCGAACTACAAACGTATCATCCGATTTATTAACTAGTTCAAAAAAACCTTCGTTTAGGTTTTCATTTACGTATTCATCGGAAAGCATAAATTCAATAAAAGAGTTTTTGCTGAAATAATCGTAGCAAATACCAAGGACTCTATCAATATTAGAATACTCATCGTTTATTAACTTGTTAAACTTGCTTTCCAAATCCGTATTATAATGCGAATCAATATGTTCAAAAAGCATTTTCAATTCTTCAACAAAGCCAAATCCGTCCTGTTCCTGCTCCGTTACCATTTCATGGATGAAATGGATCGCCATAAAATCGCGCAAATCGCCTTCGTTAATATCGGTAACTTTTTGTAGTCCTAAATATACAATCAAATATTCGCGAAATTTATCCAAAATTCGCAAATAATTATTTTTTGCAACCGGATTATCAAAGCGATATTCCTCAATCACATTTTCTATTAACAGATGTCCAACCTTCCACAACTCGGTTTCTTCCACATCATCCGTTTCCATATAGTCTATATCCCAGTTTTCCTCCGTATCGGCGAGAAGCTCTTCAAAACGATCGGATTTATTTTCGAAGGGGTTGATAAGCAGATCTTTACCGACGCTTCCTACCGCTTCAACAATTTGCTCGACAATAATCGAAGCAAATTTAAAAAATTTCACATCGCTTATTTCAAACACAACACCTTTATCGTAGTTATAAAAGTCAACCAAAGATTCCAATACAACGCTGTTTAGTACTTCTAAATAAAAGCAGTCTTCTTTTGTTTTACAGGAAGGATTGGGAATTGTATCTTTGTCCGGAAAGATTTCGCGTAAATACTTTTCGTCAGGATTGATTTTATCATGCAAATGACCTGGGCAATTAAACGGACATACGCCATAACAATTTTTTTCCATGAAATAATGCAGGGTATCGCCGATATTAAAAACCAAGGCGCTTATTTCATCATCGGTTAAATATAATTCGCCTTTGTTATTATCACGAGAAAAATACTCTTTTTTGATATAAGCGCCAAGTTGGTTAATTAGAATATAAATAAAATAATCGAGATTATTCAGCTCATAAACTTCTTTTTCCCATGACGTGATAAATTCACGAACCGTGATATAAACTTTTTTAAATTGTTCGGCCATCTTATCCTTTAATTATTTTAATAGAATTTAAAATGTAGCGCGCAGACAGTCAAATAAAAAAGGCCGCGACATTGTCAGGAAGGTCAATCGTTTCTATATTTTTTTCAAAATAATTATCCGTAATTTTTAATTCCTATAAAACATATAACACCCTCCAACCTCAATTTATTTCCAATTAATGATTTATTATTTTCTACAATTTAAACGTATTTTCATATCGAAGGCTTATAGGATTATAGTGTGAAAAAAGATTAAGTCCGTAATTTTGTGTAAAAAGAAAAAAAAAGTGAAAATTTGCCA
>CAYRJN010000232.1:0-5457 GCA_964424545.1 uncultured Calditrichaceae bacterium | reverse complement strand
GCTCCAATGTTTATAGGTTTTTATTTAACTTACACTACTGCGAAACTTGAGTTATTTTATTAATAACCCAATTCTTCGGCTTTGGCAAAAGCCTCTTTTGATTTTTCTTTTTCACCGAGTCTGCCATACACGATGCCGAGGTTGTAATACAAAGTGCCGGTATCGGGGAAAAGCTCAAGCGCTCTTTCTAAGGTGACTTTAGCGTCTTCGTATTTTTCCAATTGAATTTCAGCCGAGCTTTTAATTTCATAAGCTTGTTTAATAAAATCTTCATTTGATTCGGGCGCCAATTCGATTACACGGTTAAAATTGTCTATACATTTTTGTAATGCTTCTTTTTTCTCTGCGTCACTGATGCCTTCTTTTATAGAGTTTTTATAATAAAGCAATCCGAGATTAAAAGGGAAAGCTTTCTCTTGCGGATTTAATTTTATCGCTTTATCATAAAGAACAATTGCTTTATCTTTCTCGCCGGCGAAGTCATAAGCCTGCGATAGGGAGGCAATTACATCGGAATCATTGTTGTCAAGTTCGTACGCTTTTTCGAGATAAGGGATAGCCTTTTTAAAATCCGAATGAGTTAAATAGTAGTTTCCGAAATGCAGCCAGGCGCTGACGGAATCGGGCGCCACCTCGGTTAATTTTTTGTATGCTTTAACCGTATTTACGGAATCGTCTTTCAAGCTATAACAAACGGCAATAAGCTGATTCGGCTGAAACGTATCTTTAACCATTGCCGCTTTTTGAAAATCGCTGATTGCCTGGTCGAGGATTTTTTTAGCTTTTTCATCGCTTTTATCGGGCGCTTTAACATAGCTATTATAATTGTTTACCGCGCGGTTAAAAGCGTCCGTGTAATAATAATTTTTTTGATTTGTGATTTGCGTTTCAAATTGCTTGCTCAGCTCAAGCGACTTGTTATAAGCTTCCATCATTTTTGTATAATCGCCTTGCTGTCCGTAGATATCGCCGAGAAGATACCAGGCTTCGGGATTTGTCGGATATTTTTCCGTTGATTCTTTGGCAAGTTTTAAAGCGTTTTCCATTCTGCCCGCTTTATAGTCCACAAAAGCGCCTTCTAATTCAGGGGGACGGCAGGAGCTTATGACAGTGACAATAAAAAGAGTCAGCGTCGATAAAAATATAAATCTTTTCATAAAAAAATTCTCCTTCTCTAATTAAAATAATTTTGTTTTTATTGATAATTCAGATGGTTTGGTAATTATGCCCTTTTCCGTAATAATACCGTCAATTAAGGCGGCCGGCGTTATATCAAAAGCCGGATTGTAAACGTTTCCCGATAAAGAATTTTTAATATTCCAAAAGGATAACACTTCATTTTTATCCCTGTATTCTATTGGAATGCCCTCGCCGTTCTGCAAGTTTTTATCAAAAGTGGAGATTGGCGCGGCGACATAAAAAGGTATTTTATGATATTTCGCCAGAACGGCAAGCGCATAGGTGCCTATTTTATTGGCTGTATCACCGTTCATCGCTATACGGTCGGCGCCGACCACCACCATGTCCACTTTGGCTTGCTTCATTAAACTGGCGGCCATATTATCGGCGATTAAAGTGGCGGGGATATTGTTCATATTTAATTCCCAAAAAGTCAGCCTCGCGCCTTGTCCTACGGGCCGTGTTTCATCAACGAATACATGAACCTTTTTATTTTGTTCCGCCGCGTTGTAAATTACCGACAAGGCCGTTCCTTTTCCGCCCGTGGCAAGTATGCCGGCGTTGCAATGCGTTAAAATGCCAAAGCCGTCGCTTACGAGAGACGAACCGTATTTGCCGATCATATCACATGAGCGTCGATCTTCATTATGAATTTGTATAGCTGTGTTCTTTAAAATATCAAGCCGATTGTTTAACGTTTTGCTGTTTTCGTAGGCTTGCAGCATTTTATCGACGGCCCATGCCAAATTGACCGCAGTAGGACGACTATGATTTAACCTCTCGGCGGCTTTGATCAATTCTCTATGGTTTAATTTGTCCGCTTTTTTCAAAGAACGTAAATGTATATAGAAACCGTAAGCGGCTGTTATCCCTATAGCCGGAGCGCCGCGAACTTTTAACGTTTTTATTGCCTCTATAATATCGTCAAGCGTCCTTAAATCGATGTATTGGAAATTATCCGGTAAAACAGATTGGTCAATGATTGATAATCTGTCGTTTTCGAATTTAATCGTTTCTATTTTCATTTATGACTGTTTAATAATTTCAAGTATCTATTTTACAAAAAAAATGCAGGTATCGCAAAAAAGAAATTCAATTGTTCTTAATTAAATTATTATGTATTTTCCTTAAGCTTTAATTAAAGGAAAAAATATGCGATATTTTTATATTCTTATTATACTTTTTATGCTTCGCGCCGAAGCTCAAATTACTAATTTTGACGAGCGAGATTTTTTTAAAAAAGTACGTGATTCTTACTACTGTCTATCGAGTGAAAATGTACACAATTTTACCGCCCTTGTTACCAATGTGTCTCTCGAAACTTTTGCAAAAAAATTATGGAATAATCCTGAAGTATTTCCTATCCAAATGATTTGGTTTGCGCCGGACAGGCTCTTCTTATCGCAACAGGGCGTGCCCACTTTGCCACAAGATAAATATGGCGAATATCAACGGCAAATATCCGCGTTAAATCAACAAGTTAAAGGTATTTTACCGGATTTGCAGCGATTCTTTTTCAGGGGAATTTACAACAGCTTGCGCGAAGATTATGAAATCGGTTTTGACGATGACCAGACGATTGTTCTAAGCTATGTTAACGGCTCCGGACCGCAGGAGACGGATATAAAGTACTATTTCGGACTAAACGGAATGTGCATTAAAATTGAAACAATTTATCCGTCTCAAAACAAACGCGTTATTACCTTGCCGCGTTTTCGCGCCGTAAAAACAAAATGGTTGTGTACCGGTTGGATAATTCAAACGGTAGAAAACGATGAAATCAAAGGCGGGTATATTATTTCGTTAAAGAATACAATTATTAACGATCTTTGGGCGCCCATAAATATTCAAATTGAGGCGCAAAAGGCGGATAAAATGGGCGAAACCTTTTCCGATATAATAAAAATACGGAATTATCTTTTCAATCAACCCATAGAATATATCAGCAAGCCTAAGAAGAACCGCTAATTATATTTTCCACTTTAAATTTTGGCGTTTCGGAATCTTTAATTTTAAGCGCCTGCGAATGAATATATTCTTTAAGCTTCATCTCGAAGCTGATTTTTTTATCGCATGGAAGACAATATTCCAGATGTTCTTCAAATAGTTTTTTCTGTTCTTCGTTAAGTTCGTTATCCAAATATTGCTGATATAAATTTTCAATATCGCCGCAATCGTATCTTTTTTTTCTATTGGACGTCATCGGTAACGTATCCCCTTGTTTTAGCGTAGTTCCATAATTGTCTTTGTAAAAGCTTTCTGCCACGATGAAGCCTGGACATAACCGTACCGAGCGGCGCATCGATGATATTGGCTATTTCATTGTACGAAAATCCTTCCACGTCGCTCAATAAAACAACCAATCTGAAATGATAAGGCAGACTTTCCAAAGCGTTTTTAATATCGTCTTCAAAAAAGTTGTCTAAAAAATCCTCCTTAGACATCTCTTGAAGGCTTGTTGTATTATCTAAACGCTTATAAAGGAAAAATTCTTCCATGTCGTCGTAACTTACTTTTTGAGGCTGCTTAATGGCCTTGCGATAGGCTGTTATAAAGGTGTTAACCAATATGCGAAAAACCCAAGCCCGAAAATTAGTTCCCTCTTTAAATTGTTCGAGCGCGCGATATGCTTTAAACAGCGTTTCCTGTACGAGATCTTCCGCATCCTGGGGATTGTGCGTCATGCGCAGTGCCGTGCTGTACATTGATGATAGATGTGGTTCTATCATGCCTGAAAAACGTTGTTGTTCTAATGTAGCCAAAATATCTCCTTAAAAAATCAAGTCCCAATTTTAAATAAATTAGATATCCAAATCAAGTTATTTCAATTACGCTAATTGTAAATGAATCTTTCGATTTAAGTATAGGAATTTCAAAAAAACAACTAATTTTAGAAATCTTTATTTATTTTTGCATTATTCTCAATTTGTAAGTTTATGAATTCATAGTTCACATTACCAATATTTCAGATTCTTGCTTCCGTAGAAATGACTGATATGTTACCACTATCAAAAAATTTGCATAACGACTGATCTTACTGGTTTTTACGTAACGCAGCGAAGTAAAAATCCAGTGCGGTGATTTGTTATGTGTGTATTCATTTACTTATCGCAACCACTTCCTTTTTGATAGATTTGAGAAGCCTCAAGATTAGACCAGATTCAAATGCCGAAACCAAAGCGCCCTCGCAAAACCTATCATTCCTTACAATGGCCGTTATTAATTTACATTTCACCGGAAGCTCAACGGTGTCGAAATCAAAGCTCTCATCACTTGCCATCTGATGACCTTCTTCCCACGTACCCCAATTAAAGCTTATGATAATAGGCAAACCATAAACAATTTCCAAGAATTTGGATACCACTGGCGATGCAACACAATATGGCATCTGAATAATTCCCTCTTCATTATTCTTTCCGCCCACCCACTTTCCGAATTTTGACGTACTTTCGATCTCAGGGATCAGTTCAATTAATGGCTGCCAATCTTTACGGGCAAAGGAGTATACTTTTTCTTCGTAATTACCTTCCTCTATCATATCGTCTTGTTTCTCCTTTTGTATATAATGCTTGAAATAACTGGTTTTTACGGATCGTAGCGAAGTATAAATCCAGTGTAGTGATTTGTTATGTGTTTTCGGACATTGATACTGTCTCGTTATCATTGATTCTTAGCACTTTTGTTCCTGTAAATATCTTCTCATATTCATCGCCTTCAAATGTATGAATTGGAACAAGATTCTTCGGTTTCAAAACTTCAACCATTCTTTTCAGTGCGTCTCGGTCAGCATGTCCACTTGTATGAATCTGCTTTTCGGACATCCCTTTACTGTGAAGGAAATCAATAAACTTTTTTGTGGTTTTTTCGTTTTTATACCCATCCCACATCGAATAAATAAACATACCGTCTTTAAGCTCTTTAATATATTCCAAATCTTTCAACATGCTTGGGCGGACAATCATTACTATTTTATCGAACTGCTCTCCGATTTGTTTTTTCGTAATTTTATGGTTCTTAAAACGATACAATAACTTATCATTCCTCTTATTTCTAATCATTCTGGAGAGTCGATACGGGAAGAAGACTTTTATTTCAGGAAACTTTTTAGACGGATAAGGTATCGTTCCAAAATCAGATAATTCTTTCAAAACATTTGCTATATAAAAATCAATAACAAGAGTCTTTCCCGTCCTTTTGCAAGCTCTATAAATTGAAATAAGTCGATCAATGTTTTGACCTGATGTGTAAATCAGATTAATTCCCTTACTCGCATTAAAT
>CAYRJN010000231.1:0-5523 GCA_964424545.1 uncultured Calditrichaceae bacterium | reverse complement strand
ATTTAAAATCAACCGAATGTAGCGGTTTCATGAGTGTAGGAATGGGTTTTTTCATAATGCGGATAATAATATCGTCTCCGGTAGACATACCTCCTTCAATTCCACCGGCGTTATTTGTTTTACGGTAGAATCTGTTATTATCAAAATAGATTTCATCATGAAATTGGGAGCCCGGAAGGTGAGATGACCTAAAACCGCTGCCGAATTCAACGCCTTTTACAGCCTGAATGGATATTAAAGCCGCCGATAAAAGGCTGTCCAATTTTTTATCCCAATGCACATAGCTGCCCAAACCGGGCGGCATATTGCGCACAATTATTTCAATCGTTCCACCAAGGGTATCTCCCTTCTTTTTGGCGTCGCGTATATGTTCTATCATTTGTTCTTCTTTTTTATTATCCAAGATTCTAACCTGCGAGGCGTCGGCAAGCGTGTTTATTTCATCGCTTAACAAGGTATCTTCAATTTTATTATAATCAATCCGCACATTGCCGATACTGATAACATGCGAAAAAATGCGAATATTAAATTCGCTTAATAACTGCTTGCAAAACGATCCGATCGCTACGCGTGTTGTCGTTTCGCGCGCAGAAGAACGCTCCAGCACATTGCGCATATCATTAAATTCGTATTTCAAGGCACCGGATAAATCGGCATGCCCTGGTCTGGGGCGGGTAATGGGGGATTGGGATTGACCTTCATTAACGGCCATTTCCTCCCGCCAATTTTGCCAGTCCTTGTTGCGAATAATAAAACTCACAGGACTGGCAAGCGTTTTCCCGAAACGCAGACCGGATAAAATCTCCACTTTATCCGTTTCAATTTTCATTCTCCCGCCTCGTCCGTAGCCTTGTTGGCGCCGATGTAGTTCGTGATTTATTTTATCTACGCTTATGGGTAAATTAGCGGGCAAGCCTTCGATGATGCCTGTAAGCGCCGGGCCGTGTGATTCTCCTGCCGTCATGTATTTAATCATTTTCTTTATTTTCCTTATTAAATCTCAATTTAAAATGTGCAAAAGTTTCCGTAAAAAAGATAAAATTTTATACAGTCGAAAGCTGTTTTTACGAGCGGAAAAAAGCGTAAAAAATAAAATCAATGCTATTCCTCAAAATATAAAAAACAGACAATCCGATATTTATCTTTCGGTTGCGAAATTCATGTAAAAATATTACAAAATTTATGTTACTAAAATCCAATTATCTTAAAAGCATTATTTTACGGATAATTCCATCCACCATTTCATCCGTTGTGGCATTACCGCCCAGGTCAGGCGTTAAATGTTTCTTTTCCGATAAAAAGAGCACCAAAGCGGCTTTTATTTTTGCAGCGGCTTTTTCTTCTTTTAAATGTTTTAGCATCATAGTAGCAGATAGAATTGTCGCCATGGGGTTGGCAATACCTTTACCGGCAATATCCGGTGCGCTGCCGTGAACCGATTCGAATACCGCGACATCATCGCCGAGATTGGCGCCGGGAACAACGCCCAATCCGCCTACAAGTCCGGCTGCAAGGTCGGAGATAATATCTCCGTAAAGATTTCCGAGAACAAGCACGTCAAAAAGGTGCGGTCGCATAACAAGCTGCATAGCGCAATTATCGACAATTATCTCTTTATATTCAATATCCGGATATTTTTCGGCAATTTGGCGGACGCTGTCCAAAAAGAGTCCGTCGCTTTTTTTCATGATATTGGCTTTGTGAACGGAGTGCACCGTTTTACGATTATTTTCTTTTGCCCATTTAAAAGCGGCTTCACCGATTCGTTTAGAGGCTTTCTCCGTAATAATTTTCAGACTCTGGGCTACGCCAGGGGCAATATCATGTTCCATACCGCTGTATAAATCTTCCGTATTCTCGCGAAAAATAACCAAGTCAATGGGATTATGGTGTACGGAAATTCCGAGCGCCGAGCGCACGGGGCGTACATTAGCGTATAAATCCAAGGTTTTTCTCAAGGTGACGTTTACGGATCGATAACCGCCGCCGATGGGTGTAGTCAAAGGTCCTTTTAAAGCTGTTTTAATTTCTTTGACACTTTCCAATGTTTCTTCCGGTAATGTATCGCCTTGCTTTTCAAGCGCGCCGGCGCCCGCATTGCGGATTATCCATTCTATTGAAACACCTGTGGCTTCAACGACTTTGCGTGCTGCGGAGGTTACTTCCGGCCCGATACCGTCGCCGGGTATTAATACGACTTTATGTGTTTTTTTATTTGGCATTTTATCCCCCAAAAGGCATAGATGATTAATAATTATCAATTTAACAGGTTTTAGGAATATTTGCAAATTGCTGTTAAACCTGTAGTTGATAATATTAGGATTGCTATTGTTTAAAGTTTGTATAACAACAATTTATTATAAATTATTCTAAAAACGAGGAAAAAAGATAATTTTATTTTCCCGTTCAAACGGATTCTACTCTGTATTTGTGGTAAATAGCAAAAATCATAATTAAAATAACGATCGTAGCGATAAACGATCCCTCAAAACCGAATTTTCCGCCGGTTAAATATTCGTTTCCTTTAAGCGATGATTGTACAATACTTTCCGTTTTTATTCCACTGACTTCAAAACCGTAAATCGGGCCTTGAAAAAAATTCCAGGTTAAATGCAGGCCAATGGGAAACCAAAGATTGCGTTTAAAGATATAATAGATACCGAGTAAAATACCGGCGAGAAACAAATTCAATAAAGCAATCAAAGAAAGATGGGCATTGGCCATATGCAACGCCATAAATAAAAACGATGAAATAATTAACGCCGCATAACTATTGTAAGATTCACTGAGATTGCCGAGGATATATCCTCGAATCATCATTTCTTCATTAAGGGCGACAACGGCAAATAAAACAAAAGAAATAAAGAGCTGCGCGGGGTTAAAATGAATATTTTCTATTTTTAATAAGCCTGCGCTAAAAAAGACTATGAAACCGCTTGTAATGGCCGCCATGCCCCAATCCATGCCTTTAAAAAAATCCCTTTTATAACCTGAAAAAGACAATCCAATTGATATTAGATTTTTACGGTCGATTATTTTACGGTAGCCCCAGGTAAATAAGAACATTCCAAGAAAACCAGCAAAACTCATAATGGTAAAATTAATCATACCGATTGCTTGAGCGATTTCTCCTTTCGGTGTATTGGCAAGCTGCGCAAAATCAAGATCTGTAAAAAATATAAGAATAACAACAGCAATAAGTTGAAATAGGGCGCCGCTGGCCAAAGCAAATACCAAATAGATTAATGTTCTTAACCATGTCCATTTAATTAAAGGGATCGAGGCATTTTCAGACATAGGATTTCCTTGTATATATTTTTGCATTTAAATTTGAACGCTTCGAGCGCAAATAAAATCTCATTTCAGGGAATAATGACAACCTGTATTTATATTGCCTTCCCGCATCAAAAAAAGGGAAACGATTATTGACGATTTGTTCTAATTCGCATCCCTCACAACAACCATAAACTCATTTCCGGAATATAGGTAATCAATAAAAGAGCAACCAACAATATGATAAGAAAAGGTATAGTCGCCATATACAGCTTTAATAAGGGTTTGTCAAATCTAAAGGATGCAATAAACAGATTCATGCCAATCGGCGGCGTACTGTAGCCGATGCCGAGATTTGCCAGAAAAATAATACCGAGATGCACGGGATGAATACCAAAACTTGCGGCAATGGGAATAATCAGCGGAACGACCACCATAATCGCCGAGAAAATATCCATCATTGCACCCACAATTAATAGAAAGACATTAAGTACAAGCAAAAACCCGATTTTCGTAGTAATATATTTTTGCATAACGGCAAGAATTTTCATGGGTATTTCGGCGTCGATCATATAATTGGCCAAGCCGAGCGCCGCCGATAATATAACAAGAATACCGCCTACCAGCACCATACTGTCACGCACGATTTTACGCAAATCAGTACGAATGGAAATATCTTTATAAACAAAAACCTCGACGATAAACACATAAAAAGCCGTAACTGCAGCCGCCTCCGTTGCTGTGAAAAAACCGCCGTAAATACCGCCGAGAACGATTAAGGGCAGCGGAAGTTCCCATGAGGAGTTTTTTAGAGCCATACGAATAGTTGTAGGAGATTTTTCTTCGTTTTTTACGCTGATTTTTTCGTTTTTAATATAAAAAATACTGTATATAGATAGCAGAAATATCATAAGGGCGCCGGGAATTAAGCCGGCGAGAAATAAATCGTCAATGCTGGTTTCGGAAACGAGGCCGTAGAGAATAATGGGCAAACTTGGCGGGAACAACAAACCGAGATTGCCGGAAGAGGTCAGTATGCCGAGAGAAAATTTTTCGGGATAATTATCATTGAGCAATACAGGGTAGAGGAGGCCGCCCAAGGCGATAATCGTAACGCCGGAAGCCCCGGTGAAAGCCGTAAAAATAGCACAGGAAATGAGCGTAACAATAGCCAAACCTCCCGGAAGCCAGCCGAGCAGCGCACGAGAAAGGTCAACAATGCGCTTTGGTGCGTTACTTTCCGCCAATAAATAACCGGCAAATGTAAACAGTGGGATGGCTAACAATACCGGCTGGCTGGCAAGGCGATAGAGCTCTATTATTACGGCGCTGGAGTCAATTTCGGCAAAATGGAAAGCCAATAACGCGACAGCAGAAATGATAATAAATAATGGCTCGCCAAACAGGGCCAATAAGAGAATGATTAATCCGATAATGAGCAAGGTCATAGCTCCGCTCCTTCCGCAAGATCGTTTATTTCCGAACCTGTAACCAAGCTATGGCTCTTTTCGATGGTTATAAATATAAAACGCAGCATCATCAATAAGAACCCGAAAGGAATGATAATCTGAAAATACCAAACGGGAATATCGTTGAATAGCGTATCTCCGAATACTCTTTCTTCAAGAACAAAGTTCCATGAGGCATTTGTTAGCGCCCATGTTACGGCAACGGCAAATAGATTGATAATGATTTGGGCGATTAACTTATTGCGATGTGAAAGAAGGCGGCCGAATACATCCATATTAATATGTTTTTCAGAACGCGTTGCGAGGGATGCTCCGATAAAACCGACCCAAAGTACGAGATGACGCAGCAACGGATCGCCCCAGAGAATGCCCTGACCGGTAAGATTACGCAAAAGCACTTGTAAAAAGGCTAATAGCACCATTACTAAGATAAGGGTTACTAAAAACCATTCTTCTACGGCGGCAATAAAGTCGTTGATTTTTTTTAGAAACGCCATCGGGGAATTCCTTTTTTGTTTGTTTGGATAAAATTTTAAATAGTATTGGATTTTAAAATTAGGGCGCATTAATGTTTCAGGCAAATAATTTTTTGTTTATTGAAACATAAACTTTAGGATATTAGTCAAAGAAGTTAATGAGCTGTTTTAACTTTAAAATAACGAATCGCTAATTATTTATATTGTATAGGAATTATGATATTTTAATGACTTTTATAAAAAAAATTAAAATTAATTGCTTTGACAGATGTTTCTCTATTGAAAATATTAATATAATAAAGTAT
>CAYRJN010000230.1:0-5585 GCA_964424545.1 uncultured Calditrichaceae bacterium | reverse complement strand
TGATTACAGCCGACAGGTATTTGATGATATCGTAAGCGAATATAAAGAATTTCTTAAAAAAATCGATATTGAAGCGCGGCTATTTATTCCGGTCAGCGGCAGAGAAGGCGATAATATTGTGGCTTTATCGCCAAAGACGCCGTGGTATGTCGAGCAAACAGTGCTGCAGCTATTGGATCAATTTGAAAAAGAGCCGCCGCCTTTAAAAAAACCGTTTCGTATGCCGGTGCAGGATGTTTATAAATTTACACAGCAAAATGACGATCGGCGTATTATTGCGGGGACAATTGATTCGGGTGTGATAAAAGCGGGCGATGAAGTTGTCTTTTATCCATCGGGTAAAAGAAGCGTCGTTAAAACAATCGAAGCGTTCAATAAGCCTCCGCAAAAAGAAGCCTACGCGGGAGAAGCGACGGGATTTACATTAACGGAACAGATTTATGTCAGCCGCGGTGAAGTTGCCGCGCTTTCTCACGAGATGCCGCCAAAGGTAACCACACGTTTTAAAGTCAGTCTGTTTTGGCTGGGACGCGATCCGCTGGTTGCCAAAAAGGAATATTTCCTAAAAATCGGCACGACCAAAGCAAGTATGCGCGTGGAGGAGGTCAGCCGCGTTATCGACGCATCGAATCTTAATAATCGCCAAAAGAATGAAATTGAACGTCACGATGTGGCGGAGTGTATTATAAAAGTGAGCAAAGCGATTGCTTTCGATCTCGCTGAAGATTTTGCGGTGAGCAGCCGTTTTGTCATTATTGACAATTATGAAATCCGCGGCGGCGGGATTATTCGCGAAGCCATCGACGATAAACAGGCCTGGGTGCGCGATAAGGTTTTGATGCGTAACTATAAATGGGAAAGCAGCCAAATTCCCGTCGAAAAACGCGCCGAAAAGTATAATCAAAAATCCACTTTGCTGCTTATCAGCGGCGAGAAAAACAGCGGTAAAAAAACGCTGGCTAAAGCGCTGGAAAAACAATTGTTTGCCGATGGGAAAGTTGTTTATTTCCTTGGCATAGGGAATGTTTTATACGGCGTTGACGCGGATATTAAACATGATAAAGGACAAAACGGAAAACGAGCGGAGCATATCCGTCGTTTGGGCGAAGTCGCTTATATTCTGCTTGATGCCGGTATGATTTTAATTGTTACAGCCGTGGAACTGACACAGGACGATTTGGAGTTAATGAAAACAATTGTCAATCCCGATAAAATCGAAACCATTTGGCTGGGCGATAATAAAACGACCGATATTGTTACCGATTTGCATCTGCCCACCAATGCTTCTACAGAAGAATCTCTGGAAAAAATTAAAACATTAATGCAGGATAAGGGAATCATTTTTAAACCATGGTAGGAAAATAAGTAAAAAATAAAAAATAAAAAGTACAAATTCGTGTAACGGCGGTTGTGTTTAATGATAGAAGATAAAAATATTGTATGGCATGAAAGCGAGGTAACGGCTCAGGATCGGGAGAAGATAACCGGACAAAAAGGGCAGGTTATTTGGTTTACGGGACTTTCCGGTTCGGGGAAATCCACCATTACCGTTGAGTTGGAAAAACGATTTATTGCCGACGGCCGTTTATGCTATCGTCTCGACGGCGATAATATCCGTCACGGTTTGAACGCCGACTTAGGTTTTAGTGATGATGATAGGGAAGAAAATATCAGAAGGGTGGCTGAAGTAGCCGCTCTGTTTAAAGATGCGGGCTTGATTACATTGGTTTCTTTTATCTCTCCGGCGGCTAAGATGCGCAGTTTTGCGCGTCAAAAAGCAGGCAAAGGTCGTTTTGTCGAAGTTTATGTAAAAGCAAGTTTGGAAACCTGTATTAAACGCGATCCCAAAGGGTTATATAAAAAAGCAAAAAAGGGCGAGATTAAGGATTTTACCGGTATCTCTTCCGCTTATGAAGAGCCGGAAAACCCCGAAATTATTATTGATACGGATAAAATGAGTGTACAGGAAGCCGTAAGAGAAATACAATTATTAATTGCTAATTATTAACTATTAATTATTAATGGTTAATGTAAGGAAAAACAATCGATGGTAAATATCTTGTCAAAACATTTGTTTTAGGATGCGGACATTACCCGAATCGATAACGAGAAAAATGAAAAATATATAATAAAAAAAGTTTTATTATACGGCCGATATTCGGATTTTAAAAAGATATTGGATTATTATGGTTTAGAAAAGATCGTAAATGCGCTAATTAATTCAAGGGAGATTGATAAAAGAACAGCTTCTTTTTTATCGGCGCTTAGCGGCATATAAAAAAACAGGTTTGCATGATATATTAAAGAACAATCCCAGCCAAGACACTGGAATTTTTGAAAAATATAATAAAAAATAAAAAGTAAAAATAAGTTTTATGGAATGGTTAATATTGAGCGGTATTGAGAATATTAAAAAAATATATACGCTATTATGATTATTATTGAAAGGCCAATGCTTCTAAAAAAACTATGGCAAGAGTGTGAATCCGGTTTAATTGAGATGATAAAAATTGTCGTTGATATTAAACGGGAAATAATAGCGGCAGACGCGGAAATGCATGCCGATTTGGAAGAAATTTTATTGCATAACGGATCGCAGCAGCAGGATTTATGGGGCGCAAACATCTATCCGGATAAAGAAGGGGAAAGTATTCTGGAATATACATCGTTCATCAATATACGACCGGCGCAAAATAACAGAAGTATGGAAATTGAAGCTCCTGAAATACGTCAGAAAATATTTAACATAATCCAACATCTCTTATTACAATAAAATGTATCGTTTACTTTATCATAAAAATTTGAGCGCTGAAAAGTGGGGAAAATATTCAAAAGGGCAGCAAATATTAATGATTGCCAATGAACTAAACAGAGCTAAGAATCGTATAATAGAAGGATCAGCGGAAGAAGTTAATTATTGTTATGAACGCGCTATGGAGCTCACCGATCTAACCTCGGCGGATGATAAGTGGAAGAAAACACATGGATTGAAAGAGCTGCGCCGTTTTCGTGAAACGCTCGGCTGGCTTTATGTTGCCGAAAAAAAAGATGCAAAACTTAATGCGTTAATTTATCGCACATTAATTGAAATGACGGCGGAATCGTGGAATTTGTTGGGAAGTAACAATAAGAAAAATAAAAAATAAAAAGTAAAAAATACAAAATGATGCTTCGACATACTTCGACAAGGCTCAGCACAAGCGCTCAGCAGACGGTAAAGAATGAAAAATGAAAAATGAGAAAAACAGAGTAATGAGTAATGTTAATAAATTGTTTCAGGAGATGCGTTTTTTGTAACAAAAAAATGGGATCAATAAAAACTCTCCTGATTACATGAATAAAGTGATAAAAACAAAATAAATGGCGGGTGTTGAAATGACAGTTAAAGAACATATACTTATTGAAGAAGCCTATTCGTCTTCCGAAAAAATGTTAGAAGATGTTTATTTCCTTCATACACTTTCAAAAAAAGAACAATATAAAGCAGAGATAGAATTCTTTGAAAAAAAATATGGAGTTAGACTTTCTGAATTCAAAAAAAAGCTGCGCAATGTGAGAGGCAGGGAAAATTTTAATAAAGAAGATGATTTGGAAGATTGGGAATTTGCTGCTAATGCCTTAAAATGGTGGACAAAGAAAGCTAAAGAATTTAAGAATGCTTGAACTTTTAAATCATTATTCTGAAATTATCCGCTCTTACAAGATTAATAAATATGAACAGTTCGGTTCAAATTTACGGCTTAGAGCAGTAATAGAATTTAAGGATTTTTCTAAATTGCATATAAGAGAAACTATAATTAATGGAAGAAAAAGGAAATATTCATACCATTGGCAAATGAAAAGCCAAAAACTTATAATTCGCTGGGATAATGCACCTGACTGGGATATTGAAACTTTTCCGCATCATAAACACAAAAAAAATGAAATACTGCCTTCGTATGAAAGAACACTGGAGCAGGTACTAAAAGTGATAGAGAAAAAAATTAAATCAAGTGAAAAATGATGCGTCGACAAGCTCAGCAGACGATAAAAAGTAAAAAATAAAAAGTAAAAAGTAAAAAGTAAAAAATAAAAAATACAAAATGACAAAATTAAAAACCGTGTCGTAAATAAAAAACTTTATGAATAATGTTTTCTTCGTGTGTTTCAGCTTGTCCGCCTGAGGCGTGATGGTATTCGTGGTGGAAAAAGAAGTAAGAAGTGAAAAAATTAGGGCTAATGACAAAGAACGAATTGCAAAATTTAATTTTTTAAGGTGAAAGCGATACCGTTGAATTTAAACAATCGTTTAATAAAACCGTAATTGAAACGTTAACCGCTTTTTCAAACTCAAAAGGCGGCAAGGTTTTAATTGGCGTTAATGACCATAGAGATGTCAAAGGGGTTTCAATAAGCGATGAGAGTCTTCAAAAATGGATTAATGAAATAAAACAAAATACGGAACCTTCTATTTTTCCTATTATTGATAATGTTCGCGTAAACGATAAAGCAGTAATTGTATTTAGCGTTAATGATTTTCCAATAAAACCGGTTGCTTATAAAAATCTGTTTTTTGCAAGAAAACAAAATTTCAATCATAAATTAAATATTGATGAAATAACGGAATTACGTTTTATAAGTCTAAATTATTCATTTGATGTTTTTTCTGTAAACTCTGAATATAATCAATTGGACCATAGCGCCTTACAGTATTCTGAGATTATACAAATCCAACCAACCTGATTATTAAAATTTTTGATGAAAGCATAGAGATAACAAACCATGGGAACTTAATGGGTGATTTGACAGTAGAAAAATTATACTCGGGTAATTACATATCTATTCATCGAAATAAATTACTGACGGAAACGTTTTATTTGACAGGTGATATTGAAAAATACGGCAGTGGATATTGGAGAATACGAAAGCATATCCAAAAATATCCAACAATGAAATTTGAATTTAAAGAGATTTCCGGTGGTTTTTTTACAAGACTAAAATATATCAAACAGAAAATAAGTATTCATAATAATGTGCCTGTAAATGACACTGTAAATGACACTGTAAATGGAACTGTAAATGATACTGTAAATGACAGACAATATAATCTAATTAATCTAATTAAAGAAAATGGTTCTATAACAATTAATGACTTAAGCGCAAAGCTAAATATAACACGGTCAACGGTTATAAGAGATTTGAAAAAATTAAGAGAATTAAACATAATACAAAGAATCGGTTCCGATAAGACAGGATATTGGGTTGTTAAAAATAAAAAATAAAAAAATTAAAACAATGAAAAATGAAAAATGATTATGATAAGTGAAGTTAATAAAAATTTTCGGGAAAGATTGCTAACTTTTTCTGTTGATATTATTCTATTCCTTAAAACAATTCCATATCGGAAAGAATATGATGTGTTGCGGTACCAGTTATCAAAATCTGCAACATCCATAGGGGCAAATTACGAAGAATCACAATCGGCAACATATAAAGAGTTTCTTCAAAGAATAAAAATAGCTTTACGTGAGGCAAATGAAACAATATATTGCTCAAGTTTCGCAGTAGTGTAAGTTAAATAAAAACCTATAAATATTGGGGCAAAA
>CAYRJN010000229.1:0-5597 GCA_964424545.1 uncultured Calditrichaceae bacterium | reverse complement strand
GAAAAGGTGACCTGGAACGCCAGTTATGATATGACGGGCAAAAACTTTATGAAATTTAATTTAAATCTCACTGAAACAATGTTCTTTGCTTATATGAAAAATACGGGAGCCCAGGAGGCCGTAGATTGGAATCCCATTTATGTTAATCGGGGTTCCGAGGAAGCAAAAACCGAAGATATCGTCGTACCCGCCAACGGGAATACATACAGGATCGGTTATTATAATTACATATCCGGAAGAGCATGGCTTGAAGCTCATTGGTCGGGTTATGATGATAATTATTCAACAAAATGGGATGTTACATCCCGACAAGTAGTCAACCAGGCTTGGATATTTAGCGATACCTCCACTAAAAAACCGGCGGCCGCAATCAGCGCCGTTCCCAAAGACTTTATATATGATATAGGAAGCAGCGTTCCCTTTCAACAAAATGTTGTCAAAAAGACAGCGGATGACGCCGTTAATATCAATTCCCAATAAAAAACCATAAACATATCGCATCAAATTGATCGTTATAAAGCCCGGTTGGTTTTTCCGCCGGGCTTTTTCATATATTAAAAAACAACGTATGGCAAATTGCTTGGTAAGTATGGTCTGCCTGTACTTCCGATAATCCCGTAAAGGTTGGAAAAGAAAAAATTTTCAAATTATGGTGATGAATCGATTCATTACGTCTTTGCGGAAGAGAAATAATAATTTAGATAATTATTATTACCATTTTTTTATCTTTCGCTACAAAAAAAATAGTATTGATAGCCAAAACATTTTATATTTTAATTTTTAACAATGGAATAATAAAAAATATGATAAGCAAAGCAATCGCGCATGCCAATATTGCCCTTGTTAAATACTGGGGTAAAAGGGACGCCGCCTTAAATTTGCCCGATGTAGGGTCTATTTCGATAACGCTTGAGCGTTTAAGTACGGTGACCGAAGTCTTTTTTTCGAAAGCGCTTACGCAAGATAAACTGATAATGAATAATAAGGAAGCCGGCAAGAAAGAGGTTGAACGTATCTCAAAATTTCTTAATCTGTTGCGCAAGGCCGCTTCGATACCTTTATTTGCAAAAGTTGTAAGCGAAAATAATTTTCCTACATCGGCGGGGCTTGCTTCGTCGGCTTCCGCTTTTGCCGCTTTATCGCTTGCGGCGGCTGATGCGGCCGGATTGTCTTATGATAAAAGAAATCTTTCCATATTGGCGCGCCGCGGTTCGGGGTCGGCGGCCCGCTCCGTTTACGGCGGCTTTGTGGTGATGAATAGAGGAGAAAAAGAAGACGGCAGCGATGCTTATGCCGAACAGATTGCCGATCAACATTATTGGGATATCCGGGTATTGATTGTCGTAACATCAACGGAGGCAAAGAAAATCGGCTCAACCGACGGTATGATCTTATCAAAAACGACATCGCCTTATTATAAATCATGGGTGGAATCGTCCGTTATTGATTTACGCGAAATGCGCGCGGCGATTGCCGTAAAAGACTTTGAAAAAGTAGCGGAAATATCCGAGCATAGCTGTTTAAAAATGCATGCCTTGGCAATGTCATGCAACCCAGGGCTTATTTATTGGAATCCAACAACAGTTAAACTTGTCCATGAAGTGAAATCGCTAAGGGCGCAGGGACTGCCTGTATTTTTTTCCATAGACGCCGGTCCGCAAGTAAAAATATTTACTATGCCCGACTATGTAGAAAAGATAAAAAACCATATAGAAGGAATTACGGGTATCAAAAAAATCATCTCCACCAAAATAGGCGGCGATGCGCATATTATAAAGGTTGGGTCATGAACGTTTACAGTCGGGCGCCTGGAAAAATGATTTTAATCGGTGAATACGCTGTTTTGGAGGGCGCTCCGGCCATTGTTAAAGCGGTGGATCGTTACGCAGGCGTGGAAATCAGCGATAATTCCGCGGGTAATTTTAGCGTTGAAGCGCCGAATCTCGGCGTCCCTCCCCATGATTTTGTTATGACGCAAAGCGGTAAAATTCGTTTTGATCCCAACGGCATACCATCTTTTGTGAATCGGTTAGGTTTTTTCGGACGTTTGTTTGAAACCGTTTGGAGTTTTTACCATCAGAAGAATATTAAGATTGATTATTGTAAAATCGTTTTGGATACAGCGTCTTTTTATGATATCGAATTAAACGCTAAAATTGGAGTCGGTTCAAGCGCCGCCTTAACCGCCGCCTTGGTGAAGGCCGTTGATCAGTGGGTAAACGGCAATCGGTCATTAAGCAAAAAGGAGATTTTTCTATTGGCGCTTAAAGCTCACCGGCGGGCTCAAAAAGGTATTGGCAGCGGGATTGATATTGCGTCGTCGGTTTACGGCGGTATCGTTGAATATAAAATGGTCAAAGAAGACGAGAAGGATTTTGAAGAGCCTGTTCGATTGCATTCTCCCGATGATTTACAAATTATTTCCGTATGGACGGGTAAATCGGCGTCAACGAGAAAAATGGTGGGAAGTATTGGAGAATTTAAAAACGTTCATTACTTGCGATATAAGGAAATTATGGATAATTTAAGCCGTGTATCACGGAATGCCTGCTCGGCTTTTAAAAGTAAAGATACGGATAGTTTTTTGCAGTGTTGCGGGGAATATTATCGTTTGCTGCTCAGGTTGGGAGAGGAAGGTTCGGTATCCATCGTTTCCGATGTGCATAAAAATATTGAAAGAATTGTCCGCGACAGTGGCGGTATTTATAAACCGTCCGGCGCCGGCAGCGGCGATTTTGGGATTGCTCTAAGCGCCGACGAAGAGAATGCGTCTTCAATTCGTTTCGCTTTGCAAAAGAACGGATATAAAACGGTTGATTTGGAGATTTCCGAAACGGGCGCCATGCTTTATTGAAAAAATACTTAAAGAAGAGCAAAATGGCTAAATCAAAAATATCTGGTTTTTATAAACTATCTATTGCAGAACGGCTTAAACTGTTAAATAAGCTGCAAAATATCGGAGACAGCGATTATACGCTGTTAAAAAACGGTAAGGCGCTACTCATGCCGGAGCAATCCGACCGTATGGTTGAAAATGTAATCGGCGTCTTCGGTTTGCCGATGGGGTTGGGATTAAATTTCCTGATAAACGGGAAAGATTATATCGTGCCCATGGTGGTTGAAGAGCCGTCTATTATTGCCGCTGTCAGCGCTTCCGCTAAAATTGTTCGCGAGGCGGGCGGGTTTAAAAGTAATTTGTTAGAAAACTACCTGATCGGGCAAATTCAGGTTGTAGAAATGAAAAATACCGGTCAAGCCGGTCAGGCGATCTTGCAGAATAAAAAAGAAATCATAAATCTTGCCAATAGTTTGCATCCCAATATGGTTGCTCGGGGCGGGGGCGCCAAAGATGTGGAAATTCGCGTTCTTTCCGATGCTTCGCAAAAATACGGCGATATGCTGATCGTACATCTATTGGTGGATACGCAGGATGCTATGGGCGCCAATTTGGTAAATAGTATGTGCGAAGGCGTCGCTTCATTGGTAGAAAAGATAACCGGCGGAAAAGTATTTTTACGCATTCTTTCTAATTTGGCCGACCGTTCCTTGGCGGAGGCGTCTTGTGAAGTGCCGGTCGATTTATTAAAGGGGAAAGGTTTTTCAGGGGAAGAAGTTCGAGACGGAATTATTCTGGCTTCGGAATTTGCCGCAGCCGATCCGTATCGCGCCGCGACCCATAACAAAGGTATAATGAACGGCATTGATCCCGTGATTATTGCAACTGGAAATGATTGGCGCGCTCAGGAAGCCGCCGTTCATGCTTTTGCCGCACGGGGCAAATCATATACGGCGCTGGCTTCATGGAAACAGAATGATAAAGGAAATCTTGTCGGTATCATCAAACTTCCCGTACGCGTGGGAACGGTAGGGGGATCGTTGGAAAGCAATCCGATGGTGCCTATCGCTTATCATATTCTCGGATTGAATAGCGCGCGGGAACTTAGCGAAGTGATTGCAGCCGTGGGATTGGCACAGAATATGTCGGCGTTAAAAGCTTTGGCAACGGAAGGCATTCAATCGGGACACATGAGCTTGCATGCGCGCAGCGTGGTGATGGCGGCCGGCGCGCCGCCCGAAATATTTGAAACCGTAGTGGAAAAAGTTATAGAATCCAAAGATATCAAGATATGGAAAGCCAAAGAAATTATTAATACGATTGAAAGTAAAGGCGAGAAACTTGAAGCCGATATGGTTTTGAAACCGTCAACGGAAAGCATACCTTCCGGAAACGGAAAAATTATCCTATTAGGAGAGCATGCGGTGGTTTACGGCTCTCATGCTATTGCCGCACCCATACCTCTCGCTATGCAATCGCTGGTATCGGATAGCGAAAAAGAGGGCGTTCATTTAATTATACCGCGTTGGGGCGTGGAAGAACGTATCAAAAAGAATACCAAGCATAAATATTCAATTTTTCAATCGTTGGAAATGATATTAAATGAATTGAATTTATACGAAAAAAATATGAAAATCGAGGTTTTTCCGCATATTCCCAAGGCAATGGGATTGGGAGGGTCGGCGGCTCTTGCCGTGGCCATTATTCGCGCATTGGATTCTAAATTCGGACTTAATTTGGATGAACATGCGGTGAATGAATTAGCCTACAAGTCGGAAAAGATTGTTCACGGCAGCGCTTCGGGTATTGATAATACTTTAGCGACTTACGGTAAATTCTTATTGTTTAAAAAAGGCGAACCGCCTTATATCGAAGAGGTACGGCCCAAGGAACCGCTGCGTTTTGTTATCGGATTAACCTGGGTTGAAAGCCTTACGGCAAAAATGGTGGCCAAAGTAAATAAATCGTGGGATAACAATAAATCTTTGTATAATCGTATTTTTAAAGATATCGATATGCTCGTTTTACAATCCGTAAAAGCTATTAAGAAGGGCGATCTGAAGCAGCTCGGTGAATTAATGAATATTAATCAGGGATTGTTAAATGCTCTGCAGGTTTCGGGTAAAGAGATTGAGGAGCTGATCGATATTGCGAGAACGAACGGCGCAATCGGCGCAAAGTTGACCGGCGGCGGCGGGGGAGGAGCAATTATTGCTTTATGTCCCAATAATGCGGAAAAAGTGGCTAAGGCAATGAAAAGCGCTGGCTATAAGGCTTTGATTACGGATATCAAATAGCACAATTGACAATTGCGGTTTAATAATTTAAACGGAGAAATAAAATGGCAGATAATGATAAAATAGTTTCGTTTGGCGATGAACTGCTTATTTTGGTCGACGGCAAGGACAATATTGTCGGTTATAAAGATAAAAATGCTTGTCACAACGGCGATGGTATTTTACACAGGGCGTTTTCCGTGTTTATTTTCAACGAAAAAAATGAATTGCTGATCCATCAACGCAGCGGCCAAAAACGTCTTTGGAATCTATTTTGGACAAATAGTTGCTGCTCGCATCCGCGAAAAGGAGAAAGTTATGAAATTGCTACAAAACGGCGGGTTAAAGAGGAACTGGGATTGGAAACCGATTTAAAGTATTTGTATAAATTCCAATATCAGGCGCGATTCGGAGAAAAGGGTTCCGAAAATGAATTATGTTCGGTATATGTGGGAAAAACCAACGATACGCCGCAAATTAATCCC
>CAYRJN010000228.1:0-5638 GCA_964424545.1 uncultured Calditrichaceae bacterium | reverse complement strand
GATGTGGCAAATTTTCACTTTTTTTTTCTTTTTACACAAAATTACGGACTTAATCCTTTTGCGGGTTGAAAATAAAAATGAAATAGCGTATATTTACAAGCGAATATTATAGATAATAATATATTTATGCAGCGGATAAAGCTAATAATTGAGTATGACGGCGGCGGATTTGCCGGGTGGCAGTATCAAACGGGACAACCTACTATTCAAGCTGAAATAGAAAATGCGTTGCATATAATATTCAAAAAAAATATTAAAATTACGGGAGCGGGCAGAACCGACGCCGGCGTGCATGCGCGCGGCCAGGTTGCGCACCTCGATATTCCCGAGTGCGATTTATACAAATTACAAAGGTCTCTTAACGGAATACTTCCTAAGCAAATTGTAATAAAAAAAGCGGAAAACTGTGACATCGATTTTCATGCACGATTCAGCGCTGTTTCCCGTCGTTATCGTTATTATATTTCATTGCAGCCTTTGGCCATAAATCGACATCAGGCGTGGTATATAAATTATAGGCTTAATTTGCAATCAATGAAACGCGCCGCCGCTATTATTGCGGAAACAAGCGATTTTCAGGCCTTTTGTAAGATCAAAAGCGAAGTAAACCATTATCGTTGCCATATTTTTCGGAGTCGCTGGTTTTATAAGGATGAATTATTGATTTATGAGGTTAAAGCCAACCGCTTTTTACACGGGATGGTGCGCGCCCTTACGGGAGCAATGATTGACGTTGGGCGGGGACATTTTACGTTAAACGAATTTAGCGGTATAATTAAAGCAAAAGATCGAACGTTGTTGCGAACAACGGCTCCTGCCAAGGGGCTTATCTTGGAAGAAGTTGACTATTAACACGGAAAAATATTATTAAGGAGAAATAAATAATGAAGTTTTTTATTGACACGGCAAATATTGATGAAATAAAAGAGGCGGCAAGTATCGGCGTTCTGGATGGGGTGACCACCAATCCGACTCTGCTATCCAGAGTTGAAGGTAAACCGGAAGATATTTTTAAGGCGATATGCGAGGTTGTAGACGGACCTGTTTCGGCGGAAGTTGTTTCTCTTGATTGGGAAGGGATGCTAAAAGAGGGTAAGGAACTGTCAAAGCTTCATAAAAATATTGTTGTAAAAATTCCTATGACAAAAGACGGCTTAAAGGCGGTTAAAGCGTTGGCCGCAGAAGGGATAAGAACCAATGTTACGCTTGTTTTTACCCCGATTCAGGCTTTGCTTGCGGCGCGCGCCGGCGCGTCCTTTGTTAGTCCGTTTGTAGGGAGATTGGATGATATTTCATCTTCTGGAATGCAGATTATTTCCGATATAGCTCAGATATTTGATAATTACGGCATCGAAACGGAAATTATTGTGGCCAGTATTCGCAATCCGCTACATGTAACGGATGCGGCTTTGATGGGCGCAGATATTGCCACCATACCATTTAAAGTAATCGAACAGCTGCTAAAACATCCCTTAACCGATCGGGGTATAGAAAGCTTTTTGGCAGACTGGGAAAAAGTAAAGAATAGATAGAGATAGGTAAAGGACATTGAAACTAAAATATATTATGAATGCAATATTATTTCTGATACTCGGGTTTTTCATTGGCAGTTATTCTTCGGACTCGTCCGGGCCCGCCATGAAAACCGAATTAAAGACGATAGATTCAGTTCAAACGTCTGCCGACACAGAGAAGAACGAGGCCCCTGCACAAGCGGATCAACGAGAAGAAACGATTGAGAGCAATAGGGAAAATGCCATTACGCGAGCGGTTAAACTGGTTAGTCCCGCAGTGGTCTCGGTTAATGTTACGGCCGTGCGCGAATACATTCAACGCAATCCCTATTATGTTGATCCTGCTTTCCGTAGCCTCTTTCCGGAGCTCTTTTCCGATCGTAAATATCTTGAAAAAGTAAAATCGCTTGGTTCGGGTTTTGTAATTTCGGCTGACGGTTATATTTTGACCAACGAACATGTAGTGGAAAACGCAGTCGAAGTAGTGGTTGCTTTTAGCAACGGCAGTGAATTTAAAGCGGAGATTATCGGTGTTGACGCCGTCTCGGATATCGCATTGTTAAAAATAAAAGCCAAAAAATTGCCCTATATAAAATTCGGAAATTCGAAAAATGTTATAATCGGCGAATGGGCTATCGCACTCGGCAATCCGTTCGGTCTTTTTTATAAGCGACAGCCGACGGTTACGGTCGGCGTAATCAGCGCCGTACATCGTGATTTCGGGCGGATGGTTTCCAATCGCGTTTATCAGGATATGCTTCAAACCGACGCTTCCATCAACAGCGGCAACAGCGGCGGACCGTTATGCAACGCGGACGGAAAAGTTATCGGAATCAATACCTTTATCTATTCTAACAGCGGCGAGTCCGGCGGTTCGGTGGGTATCGGTTTTGCCATTCCGATTCATCGCGTTCAGAAAATCCTTGATGATTTAAAAATGAAACATCAGGTGGACCGTAATTATTGGACGGGAATGTATTATTCCAACCTAAATCCTTATCTAGCCAAGGAACTGGGTTATCCGAAAGCCAAAGGTATTTATGTCGCCAGAATCGAGCGAGGAAGTCCGGCTCAGAAAGCGGGTGTAAAACTGGGCGATATTATTATAAAAATATACGATAAGCCGGTTACCAGTTTCAGCGATGTTGAAAATGCTATTTTTTCGGTTGATCCCAAAGTAGGGGAAATATTGAACCTGACGGTTTGGCGTGAGGGAAAAGAAATTCCGCTTCGTATCGTATTGCAAAAACGAAAGGGTCCTTAATATAAACAGCAAAATAATCGCGGAAAAGGATAAAAATAGGATAGTTATCCGCTTTTAGGAAGAGGTCATTAATTCAGCATAAAAATGTAAGTTCTCGCCGAAGTTTATAGGTCAAAAACGCTTTAAATATTAGACGGAGGATTAGGTTTGGAAGAAAAGATTCTTATTCGCAAGGGGAAATCGAAAAATGTTTATCAAGACAACGGAAGCGACCGCGTTATTTTAGAATTTAAAGATAGCGAAGGACGTTTTGACGGTGAAACGAAAGCAAAATTTGTGGAAAAAGGAAATTATAAGAGTCTTATTAGCGGTACGGTTTTTGACTATTTATCCGGATATAATATTCCAACTCACCTGATCGAAATGGACGGCGGAAGGGAGCTGATAGCAAAAAAATTGGATATGATACCTTTGGATATCTATATTTACAACTATGCGGTTGGACGATTGAGTAAGAATTTTAAATTAAAACCAGGCGAGCCGCTTAAATATCCTGTAATTGAGTATTATCTTAAAGAGGGCGAAATGGCGGGTGCGTTAATTGCGGAATCGCATGCTTACGCTTTCGAATATGCCAGTCCCGACGAAATGAAACATATATTGAGATTGGCGACAAAAATAAACGCCGTGTTAAAAGCCTTCTTTGAGCGCCGCGGATTAAAATTAATAAATTTTAAATTAGAGTTCGGGCGCCATAGAAATCAGTTGTATCTCGGAGATGAATTTACGCCGGATATCAGCCGGATTTGGAAAATAGAAGACGGTAAAGTTGATAAATCTTATTTTAAATATGACAAAAATAACGCAAGAAATTCCTATGAAGAATTGGCCCGTTTAATAACAGGAGCATAAAATGATAGCCAAAGACGGGTATAAAATAATTGCCGCTTTTGCGATACTAAGCGTGTTTTTTTTAGTGGCCTCTTTTTGCTCTCCGAAACTTATCGTACAAATTCCTGCTTTTTTATTTTTATTCCTTTTTGCCTTTAGCTTATTCTTTTTTCGTAATCCGGATAGAACGGTGGATAAAAACGATAATCATATTTTATCTCCGGCAGACGGCACCGTTATAAAAATTGCCATGGTTGAAGAGCCTGAATATCTTAAAGGAAAAGCTATGCTGGTAAGCGTTTTTATGTCTGTTTTTAATGTTCATGTAAATCGCATTCCCATTGGAGGTAAGGTAAGCTACTTAAAGTATAAAAAAGGAAAATTCCTTGCCGCATTCGCCGACGAGGCTTCGGATATCAACGAACAAGCTATTATAGGGATTGAAGCGGGTGAAAAAAAAGTTCTGTTCAAGCAGATTGCGGGATTAATTGCCAGACGGGTTATTTATCGCTTAGAGGAAGGGCAGGATGTAGAACAAGGCGCCCTCTTCGGTATGATTAAGTTCGGCTCAAGATTGGATATCTTAATGCCCGAAAATGTAAAAGTAAAAGTTCGGCTCAAACAAAAAGTAAAAGGCGGATTATCAATAATCGGAGAATTTGAATAAGTGAAAGTATCTAAAAGTATTTTCCCAAGTTTTATTACCGTAGGTAATATGTTTTGCGGTTATATGGCCGTAATTTTTGCGCTTGTAAATCATAATCTTGTTTGGTCCGCATGGATGATTGTATTAGCGGCGTTTTTGGATACAATGGACGGCAAAGTTGCCCGTTTAACCAATTCTTCCAGTCAATTTGGCGTGGAATACGATTCTCTCGCCGATGTGGTCTCTTTCGGTTTTGCTCCCTCCATTTTAATTTATGCCTTCTTTTTTAAAGAGTGGAATATGGTGGGATTATTCATTAGTTTTTTTCCGCTGCTTTTCGGCAGTATCCGATTGGCTCGCTTTAACACCAAATTAATCGGTTTTGATAAAGAGCATTTTGTCGGCCTGCCTATTCCTGCTTCCGCTCTTAGCCTTTCGGGATATATAATCCTGTTAAATACCTATTTCCCGGGTAGAATTTTTCCGCGTTTGCTCCTTTTATTAACTTTTCTCGTCTCTATTTTGATGGTCAGCAATATCCGCTATGAAAAATTTCCGCGCATTACTTTTAGCGGCTCATTTAAAAAAAAATTGATTTCGGGATACATAACGCTTTGTTTTATCCTGTTTATTGCCGTACCACAGCTTTTTTTATTTCCGATCATTATCAGTTACGTACTGAGCGGAATCGTCAGATACCCCTTTACCGCATCGGATAAAGAGAAAAAATAAATTGTTGTCTATCCAAAAAGAATTTAAGAACATAGCTTCGCAACGTGATTAATGAAGATATAAGCATCTATCTTATTCCATATAATCGGACAATTAAAAAGTTTTTTGTGGAAAAATTATCGCTTTTTTACGATAGTTTAGGAGTGTGCGCATGAAATAACAAAATGCGTCATTTCGATCGTTTCAACGACAATACGAAATTATAATTTCAACCGAAATACAGGCTGTCCGGAATGAAATGAAGAAATCTTAAAGCTATAGTTTTCCTTTAAAGCGGAAGATTCTATCTTTGTTTTGCCTTTAAGATTTCTATCCCGCTTATGCGGGATAGAAATGATAAGTACGGAGATATCACAATAATAATACTGAATATGTCCGGAATAAATTATCTTTTGAAATTCCGATATTATGAATTAAACTTACTTAAATTTTGGTTGCTTTTTTTATGTTTTATTTTTTCAGTAAAAGTTTCGTTATTATGTTCATCTTTCAAATTAATATTCTTGAATATAGTCATTTTTACTATTACATTTGCAGAGAGCAGGAAAATAAACAAAACGGCGCTTTATCAATTTATAATAGCGTATAAATAATATATAATAAATAGAAAAGTAAAGGGGTTAAAATGTTTGGTATAGGAACGCAAGAATT
>CAYRJN010000227.1:0-5792 GCA_964424545.1 uncultured Calditrichaceae bacterium | reverse complement strand
AGCTTGAAGAAGAGAAGAAAAAACTGAAAGAAGAGAAGAAAAAGTTAAAAAAGATGAAAAAGGCCGACAAAAAATAGGTGAAAATTTATATTAAAGGCTATTGATGGGCTGGGACAAATACAAATATTTACAACGAGTTAATGAAGCGGCAGAATGGTTAAATAATAAAATAGAGGAAAAGCCGTCTATCGGAATCATATTGGGAACCGGGCTTGGCGGCTTAATTGCCGAGATTAATGTTATTGCACGTTTTGATTACAAAAATATTCCCCATTTTCCTATTTCTACCGTTGAAAGTCATGCGGGAAAACTGATTTTCGGTAAAATAAACGGTAAATATGTTCTCGCTATGCAGGGACGCTTTCACTATTATGAAGGTTATACAATGCAGGAGATCGTATTCCCTGTGCGGGTTATGCGCAAATTGGGCATAAAAACGCTGTTAATATCCAATGCTTGCGGCGGTCTTAACCCGCAGTTTTCCAAAGGTGATTTGATGATTATGGATGATCATATCAATCTGTTGGGTGATAATCCGCTTATAGGGCAAAATCTTGACGAGTTCGGGCCGAGATTTCCCGATATGTCGGAACCCTATTCCCGACGCCTGATAGAGCTGGCCGAAGAGGTCGCTTTGGAGAATAGAATAAAGGTTCAAAAAGGCGTTTATGCGGCGGTATCGGGGCCGAATTTGGAAACACGCGCAGAATATCGATTTTTACGCGGTATTGGAGCGGATGTCGTCGGAATGTCGACTATTCCCGAGGATATCGCCGCCGTTCATGCGGGTATGGACGTTTTTGCCGTATCGGTGATTACCGACGAATGCTTTCCTGATGCTTTGCAAAAAGTGGAGTTAAGCGAGATCATAGAGACTGCCAATAAAGCAGAACCTAAATTGACGTTATTAATGAAAGAATTGGTTAAACGAATTGAATAATGAAATGGTGTGAAGGTGAAATATGTTTCGTGAAGTTGAAAGTAAAATTAATTACGCAAAGTTAGAAGAGAAGATCTTAGAGTTCTGGGAAAAGAAGGATATTTTTCGGAAAAGTCTTGAGTTGACAAAGGGCGGTGAAAATTTCGTTTTTTTTGAAGGACCGCCTACTGCCAATGGAAAACCGGGTATCCATCATGTGATGTCGAGAACGGTAAAAGATGTGGTGTGTCGTTATAAATCCATGAAGGGCTTTCATGTAAACCGCAAAGCAGGCTGGGATACGCATGGTTTGCCGGTCGAAATCGAAGTTGAAAAACAGTTGAAAATAAACGGTAAAGATCAGATAGAGGAGTACGGCGTCGGCGAGTTTAACGCTATGTGCCGCAACAGCGTATTCACCTATAAAAACGATTGGGACGAACTGACAAAACGCATCGGTTATTGGTTGGATTTGGACGATCCCTATATCACTTTTGAAAATAATTATATCGAATCCGTTTGGTGGATTTTAAAACAATTGTGGGATAAAGACCTTATTTATGAAGGCTTTAAAATACTGCCCTATTGTCCGCGTTGTGAAACGCCGTTAAGCAGCCACGAGGTTTCGCAGGGCTATAAAAACGTTAAAGATCCGTCTATTTATATTCGCGTTGAACTTCAGGATGAACCGGCAACCTATTTTTTAGTATGGACAACTACACCGTGGACACTGATTTCCAATGTGGCTTTAGCCGTCAATCCCAAAGTGAATTACGTAAAATTGAAAGATTTGCAGAGCGGCGAACATTACATTATGGCTGAAGCTTTGATATCTTCTATGTTTAAAGAGGACGAATATGAAATCGTAGAAAGATTCAGCGGAAACCATTTACTTGGCAAACGCTATAAACGCATTTTTGATTATATTTCGGTGGATAAAGACGCTTTTTATGTAATCGAAGGCGATTTTGTTACCACAACGGACGGAACAGGTATTGTACATATTGCTCCGGCCTTCGGCGAAGACGATAACCGAGCCGGCCGTAAATACGATTTACCCGTTATTAGACCGGTAGATGAAAAAGGCGCATTTGAGAAAGAGGTTGGCGATTGGGCGGGGATGTTTGTGAAAGACGCCGATCCGCTGATCATCGATACGTTAAAGAAGCGCCGTATTTTGGTGCGTAAAACAAAAATCGAGCACAGTTATCCCCATTGCTGGCGTTGTCAATCGCCGCTGCTCTATTATGCGCGCGAATCATGGTATATCAAAACGTCAAAATTCAAAGAAGCCCTGCTTAAAAATAACGCTCAGATCAATTGGTATCCAAAAGAAGTGGGCGAAGGACGTTTCGGCGAATGGTTAAAGAATAATGTGGATTGGAGCCTTTCGCGCGACCGCTACTGGGGCACGCCTTTGAATATTTGGATTTGCGGTGAATGCGGTCATAAAACTTCCGTGGGCTCCATTGACGAGATGCTGGAAAAAGACATAAGCGGAATAAAGCGCACGAGGGATGACGTTGATTTACATAAGCCCTATGTAGACGACATCGTTTTTAAATGTGAAAAATGCGGCGGCGACATGCGCCGTACGCCAGAGGTGATAGATTGCTGGTTCGATTCGGGCAGTATGCCCATTGCCCAGTGGCATTATCCGTTTGAAAATAAAGAAAAATTTGAACGCAGTTTTCCGGCCGATTTTATCTGCGAGGGTATCGATCAAACGCGCGGATGGTTTTACTCTTTATTAGCCATTTCAACGCTTTTATTTGACGAACCGGCCTATAAAAATATTGTCGTAAATGAATTGATTCTTGATAAAAACGGCCAAAAGATGAGTAAAACGCGCGGCAACGCCGTCGTGCCGCAAGAGATGATTGAAAAATATGGAGCCGACGCCATTCGCTGGTATCTAATGACCGTTTCCGCTCCATGGATTCCCAAAAAGTTTGATCCTGACGGTGTGGCGGAAGTACAGCGTAAATTTTTAAATACGCTGCTGAATACCTATTCTTTCTTTGTACTGTACGCTAATGTAGATAAATTCGATCCGACGGTTGAAGCGGTTCCTTTTGAAAAACGACCGGAGATTGATCGCTGGATATTATCAAAACTCTATTCGGTTATTAATCAGGTAGAGCGTCATTTTGAAGAATTTAATTTGACGCGCGCGGCTCGTGTTATGGCTAATTATCTTATTGACGATGTTTCTAACTGGTACGTTCGTCGCAACCGGCGCCGTTTTTGGAAATCGGGTGACAGCGACGATAAAATAGCGGCTTATCAAACGCTTTATGAGGTTCTAATTAATGTGGTTAAATTAATTGCACCTTATGCGCCGTTTATCAGCGAAGAGATTTATCAAAATCTCCATAAAAATTCCGATTGTGAAAGTGTACACCATTGTCATTATCCTCAATTGGATGACGACCGAAAAGCGCGAATTGATTTGGCGTTAGAGGAAAGAATGTCCTATGCTCAGCAGATTGTTTCGGCTGCGCGGGCTTTACGCAACGAAGCGCAGATAAAAGTACGTCAGCCGTTGTCGGAATTGGCAGTTGTAATTGACGGTGAGACGCAAAAAAAGCGGATTGAGGCGATGAGTGACTTGATTTGCGAAGAGCTGAATGTTAAAAAAATTACTTTTGCAGATGATGTAACGAAAATAATGAATCTTACGGCCAAACCCAATTTTAAAACTTTGGGCGCCAAAGCTGGTAAATTAATGGGCAAGTTAGCGGCGGCCGTTAAGGAATTTAGCATAGAGCAGATAAAAAGTTTGCACGAAAACGGATATGAGAATATTTCCGTTGACGGACATGAATTTAAACTGGAAAAAGAAGACGTGCTTATTGACGCTAAAGCCAAAGAAGGTTTTGCGGCTTATTCGGATAATAATTTGACGCTGGCCTTAAATACGGTATTAAGCGAGGAGCTGTCCGCCGAAGGTTTGGCAAGAGAATTTGTTAATCGTATACAAAATTTACGCAAAGAAGCCGGTTTTGAAGTAACCGATCGGATCTATATTCAACTTGACGGATTAGCGGATAAAATGGAGAAAGCGGTTAATATGGAAAAAGATTATATTGCCAATGAAACTTTAGCTGATAAAATCAGTATAGAAGATGTATCCGCCGATTTTAAAAGGGACGTAATCATCGAAGATAAAGAAATCACAATCGGGTTGATAAAAACAGATTGAGTTTTTCCTTTGTCGAGAGCGGATTATAAGGGTTATAATGGGGTGAAAAATAATAAATCACGGAGAAAATAATGGCAAAATTAAGTAAGAAAGACTTAGAATATTTTGAAGGGCTGGTTAAAGAAAAACGAAAAAAGATAATGGACAGTCTGGATTATTACCGTTCCACGGTTGTTGACAAAAATACTAAGGAAGCTTCAGGCGATTCTTCCGCGTATTCCTATCATATGGCTGACCAAGGTACGGATGCCATGGAGCGAGAAAAAGCCTTTTTATTTGCTTCGCGCGATGAAAAGTATCTCAAACAGCTTGACGACGCCTTGCTGCGTATCAGTAACGGAACATACGGTATTTGCCGTTCTTGCGGAGAACTTATCGGTAAAGAACGTCTTGAAGCCGTTCCGACGACGACGATTTGTTATGATTGCAAAGTTAACGAATCGTAGCGGGAATAGTCGATATAATGAAAAAGAATTTTCACGCTAAATATATGTTTTTGATTGTGGCTTCTTTGGTTGTCGTCGATCAGCTTAGTAAATACATTGTAAAATCCACGATGTATCTTGGTCAATCTATATCCGTAATTGGCGATTTTTTTCGCTTGACTTATGTGGAAAATCCGGGTATGGCCATGGGTATCCGTTTTAGTAATCAGACGGTATTTTTCGGTTTTTCGATTATTGCCGTCATTTTGGTTTTCTATTATCTTTATAAAATTCGTAATGAAGGATGGATTTTGCAGCTGGCTTTGTCTTTTATAACGGCCGGAGCCATAGGCAATTTAACGGATCGTTTTATCTACGGTAAAGTGGTGGATTTCCTTGATTTCGATTTTTTTAATATACATTTGCCCTCATTTTCTCTACTTGGGTTTAATACACCCGCTTTTAATCTTACCCGCTGGTGGGTTTTTAACGTTGCCGATATGGCTGTTTCCGGTGGGATGATTTTAATCGTTATATATATTCTTTTTGAAGGCGACCCTTTAAAAAAAACTTCAAAAACAGCCGTAAACTCGACTAATGTTTGATAATCTTCCCGTATATGTTAAATATGAAGGAGAAGCAGGCGAACGCCTTGATCTGTTTTTGGCAAAGTCATTTCCCCATAGAACCCGTTCCTATTTTAATAAACAGATAAAGAAAAATAATATCTTGCTAAACGGCAAAAGCGTTAAAAGCGGTTATATCCTTCAAAAAGGAGATGAGATTTCTCTTACGCTTGAAGACGAAACGCGCGGCTTAGACGCAGCCGATATCCCTCTCGATATTGTTTATGAAGACGAAGCGCTACTTGTGATTAATAAGCCGGCTGGATTGACAGTGCATCCCGGCAAAGGAACGGAAAATGATACGTTGGTTAACGCATTGCTTAATTATACCGATAAACTGGCTATGATAGGAAGAACCGATCGCCCTGGAATTATTCACCGGCTCGATAAATATACTACGGGTTTGCTTGTGATAGCAAAAAATGATCAGGCCTATCATGCGCTACGGGCGCAGTTTGAAAAAAAAGAGATACACCGTATTTATAATGCTTTGGTATGGGGGCATTTCTCCCAAAAAGAGGATACAATTATCACTTTTATAAATCGCAGCCGCCGCGATCCCACGCGAATGCCCGTAAGTAAAGAAGGACGAAAAGTCGTAATCCGTTATAAAGTTT
>CAYRJN010000226.1:0-5849 GCA_964424545.1 uncultured Calditrichaceae bacterium | reverse complement strand
TCTTTTTGATTCAAGAACACCCAATAACAAATTTATAATTTTTGAAGTTTTTTTCTTCGTGATCTTCAGCTTGTCCGCCTGAAGCGTGATGCGCTTCGTGGTAACTTTCTCTTGTCCTAAAAACCAACAACCCTATTTTCCACCGTGTCAATCTGTGCTGCAATAATTCATAGAAACAAAAAAAGCCCCTCCGTAAAAACGAAAGAGCTTTATTATTAATTATTCTATTATCTCAAAACAAACAATACTTTTTTTATTTTTTAAAACTTCTTCAAGCGCTTCGTGTTAAACTTGAAACGACACACTGAAATCAGACCGATTGGCCGCGAAAGTATTTCATAAACTGAACGCGTTCGTAAAGCGCCGGATCATCGCTCTTTTTCTGGCTCATCTTACCGCGAAAATCATCCAACGATTGAAAATCATGCCTGGCCATCCATTTTTCCAGATCGGCAAGAATAGTTTTGATATATCCAACGCCATTTTCGTAAAGCGTGGAGACAACCTGCACAGCAGTCGCTCCGGCAAGCAATTGTTTAATCATAGCTTCACCGTCATGCACGCCTGTGGAGGCGGCTATATCACATTTAACGCGGTCGGACATAATCGCCACCCAGCGTAAAGAGATGGGCAGTTCATCAGCCTTACTTAACACATTGCTGGTAGTAACGGTAAATTTATCAATATCAAAGTCGGGGCTAAAAGAACGATTAAACAGAACCAAGCCATCTATTCCCGCCTTGGATAAATTTAAAATCTGTGCGCCGAGATTAGACGAATAGTAGCTGATTTTCAAGGCTAACGGAATATCAATCTCTTTTTTAAGCTTTTCCACGATATCATAATAAACCTGCTCATTTTCCGAAGCCGTTTTATTCAGCTTGGTCGGTAAAGAGAAAATATTCAGTTCCAAAGCATCGGGCCCGGCGGCGGCGATCTTCTTGGCAAAATAGGGCCATTCATGGGATGAGATACAGTTAATACTGGCAATTACGGGAATGGAAACGGCCGCTTTTACATCTCTGATCAAAGCAATATATTTAGTCAAATTATCATTCTTTATTTTATAGTCAAAATAATCGAAAGCTTCAAGCGTAAAGCCGTTTTTTACCGCTTCTTCGGTAGTGATATCGGCTTCCAATAGTATTTCTTCTTCAAAAATTGATTTCAGCACAACAGCCGCCGCGCCGCTCTGCTCGATTTTTTTTATCATTTCCACCGAATCCGTCAAACCGGACGAACCCACAATGAGCGGATTTTTTAAAGTTAAACCCAAATATTTCGTCGTTAAATCAGCCATTATTTCATCTCTCTTTCTTTATATTTTCCATCCATATATGCGCTTTGCAAGCCCTAAAGATAAATTCGCGATTTAAATTCCCGTTAGAAACATACGGGAATAACATCTTAAACATTTTTATTAATCTCATCAGCGTAAACAGCGATCAATTAACTCAAACGAATTTATCCAAGTAAAAATTTCTCAATACCTTCTACCGCTTTAACGCCGTCGGCAATCGCCGAAATAGCGTCCATAGTGCGGTTTACGTTATCGCCGCCGGCAAATATTTTATCAATAGAGGTCTGTTTATATTCATTTACAACCACTCTGCCGCGTTCAATCTTCAGCTCTTTCATATCTTCTTCACTGAGGAAACTATAATCCGCTTCCTGTCCGATGGCGCCGATAATGGTGTCGACTTCGATAATATGCTCATCGCCTTCGATTAATTGCGGACGAGGTCTGCCGCCTTTGGGATCGGGAACCATCTCGGCCATACCGTACTTAATAGCCTTTACGCGACCGTTTTCACCGATTATTTCCAAAGGAATCCCTTGTGCGACAATGTTAACGCCTTCATCTTCCGCGCCTTCAATCTCTTCCCAATCGGCGGGCATATCGACCACTCTGCGACGATACAAAATCGTTACTTCGGCGCCAAGTCTTCTCGAAACGCGGGCGGCGTCGATGGCCACATTACCGCCGCCGATAACAACCACTTTTTTACCCACATCCACTTTATTGCCGATATTGATTTCACGCAGAAAATCGATCGCCTGAATGGAGCCTTCAAGGTCTTCTCCCTCTAATCCGATGGTATAAGGTACATGAAAACCGATACCGATAAAGACGGCATCATATTTTTCTTTAATCTCTTTAAAGGATATATCTTTACCGATACGCGTATTATTAATCATTTTTACGCCGATTTTTTTCATATAATCGATTTGCTTATCGAGACTATCAATAGGAAAGCGATATTTTGGAATACCCGCAAAGGTCATACCGCCCATTTTCGGTAGAGCGTCGTAAATAGTTACATCGAAGCCGCGCAAAGCGAGATAATAGCCAGCCGAAAGACCGGCCGGTCCGCCGCCAACAATACCGACGGTTTTACCGTTAGCTTCGGCAATTTTCGGTTCCAAAACAAGCGCCGGATCGGGAAATTGCTCCGTGGCATAGCGTTTCAACCATCGAATAGCGATGGCATCCCCTTTATGAGCCATGGCGCAGACCGTTTCGCACTGTCTCGTACAAACCTTACCGCACATTTCCGGCAAGGGATTGTTATCATAGATGTATTTTAAAGCCAGTTTATCATCGGCGTCGGCAATAGCGGCAATATATTCCGGAATATGCATGTGATCAGGGCAGGCCGTAACGCAAAGACCGCAGTCCACGCAACGGATAGCTTCACGGCGCGCCTCTTCCTGAACATATCCCAACACCACTTCCGCAAAAGATTTAACCCGCTCCATACCGTCCAGCTCGCGCATTGGTACGCGTTCAAAATTGAGCAGCGTGATTTCATCGTCCTTAACAAAACTGATATGTTCTTTAGCTTCGGGATTATCAACGCCGGGAACTAAGAGATAGTCATTGGGATTCGGCGAAGTCAACAAAAACTCGTCGGTCAACGAAAGCGAACCGGTCGGACACATCTCAATACAGAGCGCACACCAACAGCAACGCCCGTTATCCACCCGCGGCCGTAAACCTGAATCACCTTTTTTTGGTTCTACGCCATCAACTTTAATCATATCAATAGCGTCATTCTGACAAATCGTAGAACAGGTACCGCAACCGATACACTCTTCAATATCATTATAATGAAAGCCGCGGTAACGCTCCGATATCTTTTTGGTTTCTAACGGATAGCGCACCGTATGCGGTTTTTTACCTAAATATTTTAATGCTGAAAAAGGAAGTAATGAACCTTTTATCTTACCCATCGTAGCCTCATTTTTAAACTTTTATTTATCGTTCGATTTCCGGCGGACACGTTCCCAAACTGTTCATAATAAAACTGACGTCGGCAATATTTGTCCCCGGCAGCATCCGTTCCAACAAACTAACGCCGTGCACATAAGCGGGGCCGCGCACATGAACGCGTCTCGGTCTTAAACTGCCGTCGCTTACCACGTAATAACCGAATTCCCCGCGAGCAGACTCCGTTCGTACATACGCTTCGCCTGACGGCACCTTCCATTTAAGAGGATTCGGACCGGGATTGTGAACGGGTCCAGAAGGCATTTTATCAAGAACCTGTCGGATGATTGAAATAGATTGTTCTATTTCTTTACGCCGCACCATCGCTCTGGAATAAACATCGCCTCCTTCATGGGTAATCAATTCCCAATCCAGCTTATCATAAACTTCATACGGCTCGTCTTTACGCACATCGTGGGCAATACCGCAACCTCGCAGCGGCGGCCCTACAACGCCCCACTCCATCGCCTTTTCTTTATCTATAACCCCCACACCGATGGCTCTTTTCAGGAATATCGCATTTTCAAATAGCAAACGATCATATTCAACCAGCCGTTCTTCAAGATAATCCATAACTTTCAAAACACGTCCTTTAAAACCGTCGGGTAAATCGCGCCGCACGCCGCCTGCCCAGATGTACATGTGATAAACGCGCCCGCCGGTCAACTCTTCAAACAGATCCAAAATATAATCGCGATCGCCTACCGTCCATTGCGGCATAGTGTATAAACCTGCCGAACCCGACTGCCCGCCCATCCACAACAGATACGTGGCCAAGCGCGACATTTCCAATACCAGCACGCGTATATATTTTGCCCGTTCCGGCACTTCTCTGCCTTCCAACTCTTCAATAGCCCGCGCCAGATTTTCTTCATTGGGATCGGGTTCGGGCACGCAAATACGGCAAACAATGGGAAAACACTGCATCCATAAACGTTCTTCCATCAGCTTTTCAAAACCGCGATGTAGATAACCCACATGAGTTTTCCCACGTTGAATGGTGTCGCCGGTAACTTTTAACTCTATCATCATATTCCCTGTAATTCCCGGATGCTGAGGCCCGAGATACAGAGTAGTCTCTTTTTCCTGTTTAATTATTCCCGCCATAATATTTCCTATTTTTCTTCCTTATCAAAATCAGGAATGGTTTCGTCGTACTGTTCCGCAATGGTTTTGCGGACATCTTGCCTATCTTCTCGTCCCTCGCGCCATTCATAAAGATCGTTTACATATTCGACCGTTTTAAAATCGCGGCGCATGGGCGGTATATCATCCCAATCTTCGAGAATAAATTCGCCTAAATCGGGGTTGCCTTCAAAATGAATACCTAACATTTCATGTATTTCGCGCTCATACGTTCCGGCATGATCCCAAAAAGGCAGCAAGGTTTGCATTTGCGGATTATTACGATCCAAACGCACTTTTACCATTACATGAATTTTTCTTTCGTAAGAATAAAGATGATATACAAGTTCAAAGGCATTCTCTTCAATCCAATCGACGCCGCTGATCATAACGAGATGTTTAAACTGCATATAATCTTTCAGATAACTGATAAAGGGCGGTAAAAGATCGCTGCGCAGTTTAACGGCCAATCTGCCGGCGCGTTTGATTTCAACCGCAGCCGACTTAAAAGTTTTATGAATTATTTGCGTTATTTCCTGCTCTTGCTTCAATTCATCAGACATATTGTTACCTTTTTATTTTATAATTAACAATTTACGATTAAGCATTGTTAATTATTTTTACCAATTATAGTCCGGCATTTTCCAGTTTTTAATCACTTTTTTCTGATTAGCGCGATACCAATCGAGATTTTTCTGATATTTAATCCAGCCGTAAGCCTTATCTTCGGTTATCAATTTTTGCAAACCGATAATTCCGTCGATTACGCTTTCCGGACGCGGCATGCAACCGTTAATAAAAACATCCACCGGTAAATAGTCGTCCAACCGTTTTACGGTATTGTAGGAATCCCAATACATACCGCCGTTTATGGTGCACGAACCGAATCCGATAACATATTTGGGCGCCTGCATCTGTTCATACGTACGAATAACTCTTTTTAACGTTTTTACGGCAAGATATCCGGAGATTAATAAAACATCCGCCTGTCTCGGCGTGGCTGCGCCTCTCAATCCGAATCGTTCCGCATCATATTTTGAAGTCATTGTCGGAGGAAGTTCGATGGCGCCGCAGCCGGTGCCGTACGCCAACACCCACAGCGAATGTTTACGCGCCCAGTTGGCAATAATATTTCCCGCTTCTTTTCCCCAGTCTTCTTTCATTGTATATCCATCTATTTATTTACGGTTAAATATATATTTTCTTTTATCACAATTAAAAATACACCTGCTTATTAAAACATCACCAAGATCAAGCCGATTAAACCGATGGCCGTCGGGATCTTCCAGAAAAAAAGCATCGACTGTTCCGTTCTGAAACGCGGATTAACCACCCCGACCGATAATTGAACCAAATAGAGTAAAAAGGTCTTTAACAACAGAAGGGGAAAATTAGTCGCTCCACCAAGGAAGAGATCGGTATATAAAGTCAGTTTGGCAAAGGCGAACATTCC
>CAYRJN010000225.1:0-5910 GCA_964424545.1 uncultured Calditrichaceae bacterium | reverse complement strand
TGCTTCTTTTTCTTCGATAAACATATCTTTAAAAACCGGTATTAAAAATAAAACAAAGAGCGCCAACGATAACAAACCGCCCACGCCCCATTCGAAAGAATGGCGAACGATATACCCCTGAAAGCCTATTAACGCGGTTGCCAACGAAGTGCCGAGAATCGTATAATAACCGAATTTTTTCCTGAGCGCTAAAAACGGTATGGCAAGAATCATCATATACGATGAAAGGTAGTTCATAAAGCCGCCAAGCAAAAGAACCAGCGTATTGGGATCATATTCCGGTTTGGCAAATTTTACAACCTGCGGAACAACCTGATGCGACTTGGTAACAATATCCACAACCTGACCGACTTTTAAGGAATCCAACTGCGTCTGAGAAATAGTCGTAAGGGCCAAAGCATTATAATGATCAAGATTGGTAAAAAAGTTACCAAGCGGGCTAAAATCTCCCGGGGGATTGGCCGTAAGCAATTCCGGTATAAAAATAAAATAACGTACGCCATGCTGACCATTCATAAAAACCATACCGGCCACAACGCCGACCGCCGTATAGGGAACCAGTTTTAATATCTTATTTTTCGTAGAATCATTATCCATCAGCAGAAAAATATAATAGAACAACAAACCGAAGGCCAGCGTCCAAATAACCGGGGGCATAACGGAAGTACCGGCAGGCGGCGGTAAAATTCCGGGAACAGGTCCGGCGGAATAATCCGAGACGACCAACACCATCCAAGGGATGAACATGGTCATACCCGCAACGGCGGTCATGGCCGAAAAGCCCAACAACGAACTACGAGCCCATTGCGCTCCGTCATATATTTTTTTTGCCAGCACAATAGCAAACGCGCCGGCTAACCATAAGGCCACCATCCAAATACTGTAAGTGGCGCCGAGTATAGGTACAGCCGGATAAAAATCAGGATCGAACGGTATCAAGCGTTCCATCACTTCTTCCAGTGCGATTTTCAACGTATGCATTGCCTCCGACGGCGCAATATACATCATAAACAAACCGGCAATAATCGCCGTAACGGCCATTACGGTACGCTGCGTTTTAGTTGTTTCTCCAAGCATAAATCCTCCTTATTCTGTTAGTGGAAAGTTAATTCATCGTATCGGAATTTCAAAAACCAACCTGTTCGGGACATTTTCATCTATTTTTGTATTATTCTCAATTTTAAAATTATACATCGTTCACATAGGCAGTATTTTAGATTCTCCAATTTATCCGAGAATGACAATATTGGACTTTTTTGTTGCCGTTTCTACATTCTCCTGTTCCTTGTCATTCCCAAATGTTTCTATCGGGAATCCAAATCTTGCTATTGTCTACATTCGGATTCCTTCTTTCGAAGGAATGACGCGTTGACGATTTTACCCGTACTTTTTTCATTAATCACTTTGCGAAGTTATGTTCTTCACAAGCATATTTTTTAACCTACTTTGCCGTTCATCCGTTTGGTTTTTCAATTCCCTTTAAATATCCGTATATTTTGCAAATTTTGCCCTTACTCGCCGCCAATCAAGTAAGTAATCACTTACTCTTACAAGTTAATACATAAAAGCAGGGATATCAATATTTTTTTTTAAATATTGATATCATTACCAAATAAAGCGCTTTTCGCACTATTGCCGTTTAAAAAAGAAATCATAGAAATACACGACACAGCATAAATCCTCTGCCCGCATAGGCGCGGGAATTACGGTCTAAATGACGCTTATGATAAGTATTTCGTTATTTCAGTTGTCCACACCTTAACTATAGTAAAAAATCAATGATTTTACCATGAAAAATTATTTTTAATTATCCCATTATATCGAAAATTCAAATGCTAATCTTTTCATTAACGAATTCGTTTTGGTAAGTTATAGAACTCCCCTACCATAAAAATCCAAAACTTGAACGGGAGCAAACAATACTATATTTAAACTTTCATCATGCGCCCAATCCCGCTCTGTTTTTTTTGATTTATTTTGATATTATTTTATATTCCATTTACAACGAAACATTTCAAGAAATAGAACGTTATAATTTGATATTTTTACTTTTAACTTGGAGCATAAATGGGTATTTGGGGAAAAGTAATCGGAGCGGGATTTGGTTTTATGGTAGGCGGCCCGCTTGGCGCCATCATCGGCGGCGCCCTTGGGCATGCTTATGATACGGAAAGCGAAACTAAAAGCGGTTCTATGTTTAAATGCCCTCACTGCGGTAATACATTTGATCCGCGCCGCGCGGCCGACGGGCATTGTCCTGTTTGCGGGAAGGAGATCAGTTTCCGGCAAGTTAACGGATTGGCGGACAGACAACTATTATTTTACGCCAGTTTGTCGGCGCTTGCCGCGAAGATGGCTAAGGCCGACGGTGTCGTAACGGAAGATGAAGTACGCGCTTTTGATGATTTTGTCATAAACCAACTCGGCGCCGATCAAACGGACCGTAAAATTATCGCCAAAATGTTTAACGAAGCAAAAAATTCAAAAGACAACGCAACGAGTATCGCCGCGCAGTTTAAAAGTTTAATTGGATATCAAGTTGAAGTTTTGCGCGCTATGATTCAGCTTTTATTTACTATTGCTATGGCAGACGGTCGTTTTCATCCCGCCGAAGAGCGTTTCATCAAAGAAGTTGCCGATGTTTTCGGCCTCTCCGGCGGCGAATACGAACAAATTAAAGCGCTGTACATCAAGACAAACGACCGCGCATATCAAATTCTCGGCGTATCGCCCGACGCAAGCAATGAGGAGATAAAACAGGCTTATAAAAAACTGGCGCGCGAGTATCATCCCGATTTATTGATTTCCAAAGGCGTGCCGCAAGAGTTTATCAAAATTGCCAATGAAAAGATGAAAGAAATCAATAATGCCTATGCCGAAATTGAAAAAGAGAGGGGTTTTTAATGAATAAAAAACAACAGGACTTTTATCAAAAAATTCGAAGGCAGATTGCCGATTACCTTGATAGTCACAATTTTCAATACGGCGATGTTCTTCTTCTTGCGCCGGATTTTTTCCATTTATTGGTTAAGCTGTCCCTTGATAAACGTATTCCTCCTGAGAAGAAGGCCAAGTTTATCGGCGCAATCGCTTACTTTATCTCCCCTATTGATCTGCTGCCCGAAGCATTTCTCGGACCGGTGGGTTATATGGATGATATCGCCATTGCGGCCTATGTTCTAAATGATTACATCAATCATAGCGGTCCCGATATCATTTATGAACATTGGGCGGGCGACAGCGAAGTGTTGGCCTCCATTCAAAATGTATTGACCGTAGCCAATAAATATCTCGGCGAAGGATTATGGTCTAAAATTAAAGCGAGCGTCAGAGGATTTAAATAGCGCTATGCTTTCAGGAATCCATAATTACATTTTGAGTCTGCACGACAGGATAGATACACCCGCGCTGGTTTTGAGCGAAGAGATTATGGATAAAAATCTTAAAGCGATTCAAAGTCTTAGCGTTAAATGGGGAAAAATGCTGCGTCCCCATACCAAGACACATAAATCAACAGCGTTGGCAATACGACAATTGGCGCTGGGCGCAAAAGGCATAACGGTTGCCAAACTCTCCGAAGCGCAGATAATGGCCGCAGCCGGAATTAAAGATATTTTTATTGCCAACCAGATAACTCATCCCTTAAAATTAAAAAAATTACGTAAGCTACACGAAGAATTTAGGCTGATAATCGGTATTGATAACAAAGCGCATATTGAATTATTAAAACCGTTTTTCCATAACGCGCAAAAAGCGCTTGAAGTTCGTATAGAAATCAACTGCGGACAAAACCGCGCCGGCCTTTTACCTTCAACAGAATTGCTTCAGCTGGCTAAAGCTATAAAAGAAACGCCGTGGCTCAGGCTTGAAGGCATTTATACACACGCCGGACAAGTTTACGCCAGTCTGTCATCTCGAGAATTAGAAAAAATAGGATTTTCCGAAGGTAAATGCGCCGAAAAAGCGTTTAATCTGTTAAAAGAAGATAATATTCAAATAGAAACGGTAAGCGTGGGCTCCACCCCGACTTTCCCATACTCAATTAAAAATAGATGCGTAACGGAAATGCGTCCGGGTAATTATATTTTTCGCGACGCTGTGCAAATTGAGCTTGGCGCCGCCAAAATAGAAGAGTGCGCATTGTTTATTTTATCTACCGTTACCTCAATACCGCAAAAAAATATTGCGATTATAGATGCAGGCAGCAAAGTTTTAACTTCCGATAAAACAATTAAAGACAACGACTACGGAATTCCTTTAAACATCCAAGGGAAAATCGAACGGCTTTCGGAAGAACACGGCGTCCTCATCCCCCATAATGATGCAAAAATCGAAATAGGAGCGCCCGTTTTAATCATCCCCAACCATGCCTGCCCTACGGTAAATCTTTTTGACAAATACACTTTCATTGATAAAAAGGGAGAGATTCACCGCTTGCCCATTACGGCAAGAGGAAAGAGTCAATAATAAAAGCGTTACTTATTTTAACTAAATTGAAACATCCCATTGCAATCTAAAACGGGAAGTATCACGCATATCGAGCTCTGAGTTCACATAATTAAAATAGGCTACTTCCATTGTTAATTTATTGGTATGTCCGTAAAAAAACCAATTTCCGGCCAAGGTAAATTCTTGCTGTTTGTTATTATCAATAGCCGTATCGGGAATATAGTATGCGTGTCTGAAAGCAATCTCCAATTCTTTTGGAATAACAGGGATAAGGTAATGGAAGAAATATCCTAATTGAGCATAATTACCGATAAGAATCGTTTCCCTTTTATTTACATAATCTTTAATCTGCTTCCAGTGAAACTCTTGCTGCCATGAGAACCCCCTATACATAAAGGCTGTTTCTTCCATCCATTGATTTACACGATATTGGCTGGATGTCCCATCATCAAATCCGGATAATTCGCCGCCTCCTGCAGTAGAAAAACGTGTATACGGACTCTGATTTGTTACGGCTGCAACAGCAATAATCCCTGCCGCATTTTTCTGATAATTTGTATCGGAACCCTGAAATTTTAGTGTTCGTCCCATAAAATTCCACTGGCCGCGTGTCATAACCATAATATGACCGTCATCGTTACTTCTCGCCCCGCGCCCCGTGCCGGAAAATAGCGAAAACCAGTAATTAAAATCAGCCAAACCTTTACCTTTTAATTTTCCGTAAAATGAAATGCCTTGCTGACGGTCAATTGTAAATGGACGGTTAATCAGCGAACGATCGACAAATTGCTGCCTTCCTGACTATATAATTCTTTCGCGGTTGTATTGCGCTTTCCATTGACCGACCTTTACGTTTAAATATAGCAGCTTCGCCAGCATCACCCGAAAATCCAATAAATTACTTGACGCCAGATCATATTCCCAATAATATTTTAACCAAGGTTTGTAGGCATTACCGCCAATCTTTAGCCTAGCTCGATTTATTTTAAACGTATTATGATCTCCGGTTACAAAGTCTTCTAATGTTACGGGATCCGTATCGAACGGTTTGGAATATCGCACCTGCAAACGGGATTGTATGTGCATTAAAAAATTGCCGTTTTTTGCGCTGAACTGCCAGCCGTGTGAGCCGTATTCCACCTTAATTTTCTGATTTTTTTCGTCAACCATAACACTGTCTTCACCCTTTGCTTCTGCCGAAATAACCATTGCAAAAGACACGCCTACTAACAAAAGCAACCTTTTCATTAATATATATACCTCCGACAAAAATTCATCCTAAAAAAATTAGCATTATAAAAGGCGGTAATATAAACGATTTATTTTATATGGAACAAATAAAAAAATTAGGGGAATTTTTTAATATTATGAATTTAAGACAGGCTTATTTCCGGCAATTTATTACCTTCAAATTCTCGCAAGAAACAATCGCTTTTATTTAGCGCCGATGATTGGTCTCAT
>CAYRJN010000224.1:0-5991 GCA_964424545.1 uncultured Calditrichaceae bacterium | reverse complement strand
ACAAAATCGGCTATGATTAAGGTGCTGGGCGAACTAAGCGGAAAAAAGGCGATTAAAGCTTTGAATGATATGTATAAAAATAAAAAATATCGCTCTGAAGCGACGGTAGCGTTGATCAACGCCGCCGGTATTTGTTTGAGTCATGGCAATAAGAAACAAGCTTATACGATTTATGAAAAAATTTATAAAGACGTACAAAAGGGGCATGTTCAATATGCCGCTTTGTTGGGGATGATAAAAACGTCGGATAAAAATTCATCCGAGATCATTTTGGGTATTTTAACGGGTAAAGATAAAAATATGTACGGCGCCGCGATTCAGCTTGTCAGTGAAATTCCCTTTGATCAGGATGTTTCGCCGATAATCAAAGCGATGCCAAATTTTACAACGGAACAGCAAGTTCAATTAATCTCTTCCTTAGCCGGAAGAAAGGCTCCTGTTGTCGTCAAAGCTTTTAATGACGCCATAAAGAACGATGATGTTGATTTGAAAATAGCCGGTTTAAAAGCGTTAAAATTGAGCGGCGACAAAAATTCCATCATCGTTTTTGCCAAAACGGCTGCGCAAAGCAAAGGCAATGTGCGTATTGCCGCTCGCGAAGCCTTGTATCAAATAAATGCGGCTGGCGTTAGAGACGAAATCTTAAAAGAGATAGCCGTCGCAGATGGTAAAGTAAAGATCGAATTAATCAGGGCGGTACGCGAACGTCGTATAGCCGGCGCCTCCGACGCGCTTTCCGCCGTCATTAAAAATGATGAAAATGAAAAAGCGCGCCTTGAGGCTATTCGTTCGTGGCGGGAAGTAGCCGAAGCGGGCGATCTTGATAAATTGCTAAACTTTTTGGTCAACGCTAATTCCGCCGATGAACGCGCGGCATTACAAAGCGCCGTATTGGCCGCTGTTGATAAACTTCCTGAAGGTTCGAGAAAATCTAAAAAATTATTAATTAAAATGTCAAAAACTACCGATGTGGACGCACAGGCTTCAATTATTGAAATTTTGGGAAAAATCGGCGATCCCATTTCGCTCGGCGCCATTTACGGAGCTTTAAAAAATAAAAATAAAGAGATCGTGATTGCCGGAACGCGCTCCCTTGCCGATTGGCCAGATGCAACGCCGATAGACGATTTGTATGAAATCGCTTCAACTTCCAAGGATGAGATGCAGCGTATTTTGGCTATCCGGGGATACATTCGCATGATAAGTATCGCCGAAAAATACACCCCTCAGAAAAAGATAAAAGCCTATCAGGATGCTATGAGTCTGGCCAAAAGCATCGAAGAGAAACGCACGGTTTTATCCGGCGTTTCTCAGGTGATTTCGCTAAATTCATTAAAATTTGTAGAAAAATATCTTGATGATCCGCAGTTGAGGGAAGAAGCTGTAGCGGCTGTTGTAAAAATAGGCACGCAATTGAGCGACGCCGATGCAGGCGAAATTAAACCGGCTTTGGAAAAAGCCTTGCAGGTAACGGAGAATGATGTCTTTAAAGCGCGGGCATTAAAAAAAATTAATTCCCTTGAAAAATATGAAGATCATATCACCCTGTGGCAAGTTTCCGGTCCTTATGGTTTGAAAAATGTGAGCCTATTTGATTATAAGTTTGCTCCGGAAAAAGGTAAAGGTAAATGGAAAACCATGCCGGCCGGACTTGAAAAAGATAAATATTGGTATATGGCTATCAATCTATTATTCGGCCCTTTGGTAAAAGCGGCCTATTTGCGGACTGAAGTTTGGTCGCCGATAGAACAGGAAGTTCGTGTGGAATTGGGGAGCAATGATGCGGTTAAAATGTGGCTTAACGGAAAACTCGTACATTCTAATAATGTTGCCCGCGCCTGCGAACCGGCTCAGGATGTTTTTACCGTAACGCTTAAAAAAGGCTGGAATCCCATTATGTTAAAAGTAGTGAATATGGGCGGCGGCTGGGGAGCTGCGTTGCGCTTTCGTAACTTAAAAGGCCGCAAAATAGAGGGCTTAAAAGTGCAATTGCCGAAATAAAAGAACATTGTTTAATAAAATGAATAATGAGATGAGGAAGAAGGGTCATTGACAATTTTGTAAAAAATTATCAAAATGTCTACAATATGATATTTTATTGTATCGGAATTTCAAAAAATAACCTATTTCGGACATTTTCATTTATTTTTGTATTATTCTCAATTTTGAAATTATACATCGTTCACATAGGCCGTATTTTAGATTCTCCAATTTATCGAAGAATGATACTGTTGGCCCTTTTTGTTGCCGTTTCTACATTTTACTTATCCTTGTCATTCCCGATCCCGTATTGACGGGACGGGAATCTAAATCTTGGCATTCAGATTCCTTCTTTCGAAGGAATGACACGTTGACGATTCTACCCGTACTTTTTTCATTAATCACTTTGCGAAGCTATGTTCTTTAAATTTCGATATAATAAAATTAGGGATGAAAAAATGAAAAAATATGCGCTGTTATTATTAATACCTTTAATGATTGCTTGCGGAAACAATAATAAAACTAGTAGGCCAAAAGCAATACATCTTAGCCGGACAGCCGCTGCTGATCCTCTAATGGGCGATTATCAAGGCGAATGGACAACAAAAAACGGTAAAAAAACGCTTTGCGCGCAAGTAATGGCCTATAAAGACGGACAATATAAACTTAATTTGTTGAGTAAATTTGACGCGCGCGATGCTCTTATTATCCAACTTGACGGAAATATGCAAGAAGACGGCGCGATTGTGTTTAAAGAAGGGAGCGTAAACGGAACGACATGGAGCGCTTCAATCGGAGAAAAAGGTTTGTCGGGTGAAACCGTAGGCCGAAAAGAGGGCAGCTTCCTTTTAAAGAAGGCAGTACGTTTATCATCTGATTTGGGAAAGAAGCCGCCACAGGGGGCTATTGTGTTATTTGACGGGACTTCTCTCGATAAATGGCGACAGATGCCCGAACCGCAGGGATATGTAAATCTGGCCAGACTGGTCGGCGGGGATTATAGCTGCGCTTATCTTAAAACGATGGTTTTTTCAAAAGAAGAGCAAAAAACCGCTTTGAAACTGGGTAGTGACGACGGCATAAAAGTTTGGCTAAACGCAAAAGTCATATTTGCTTTGAATAAACATCGCGGCGCGAAAGCGGGACAGGATACAATCGTCGTTAATCTGCAAAAAGGCTGGAATGAAATATTGATTAAAGTACCCAATGATAATGGTGGTTGGGGCGCTTACGTACAATTAAGCGATACTGATGTTGTTGCTTCTCCTTATGGAGATAAGGATAAGGCGGCGAAGCTTGACAACAGTTTTATAACGTTTTGGCTGATTTCGGGCCCGTATCGCGCCGAAGGCAAAAATGCGCATGATCTGTTCGATATGGTTTTTGCGCCGGAAGGAAATAATGTGCCTGTAAAATGGACACAGGTCGATATTCGTAAATATGATGATAAACCGCGCTGGGAAATTGTTAAAGGCGGCGCTATGCAGGTAAAGCCGGGCAGCCGTTCCATTTATACCCGACAATCGTTTTGGAATTATAAACTGCATTTAGAATTTCGTTCACCGTTTATGCCTGATTTTACCGGACAAAGCCGCGGAAACAGCGGCGTCTACAATCTTTGTCGTTATGAAGTTCAGGTGTTGGACAGTTATGGACTGGAAGGAAAGGATAACGAGTGCGGCGGTATTTACAAAATTGCACGACCTTTGGTTAATATGTGCGCGCCGCCTTTACAGTGGCAAACTTATGATATCGAGTTTACGGCGCCGAAATTTAATAGAAAAGGTAAAAAAATTAGCAATGCTCGCATAACCGTTTTGCATAACGGCGTAAAAATCCATGACAATCTTGAGCTTCCTTTTCCGACGGCGGGAGCTTATATCCCCGATGAAAGTAAACCGGCCGGAATATTTTTACAGGATCACGGTGATCCCGTTCAATATCGTAATATTTGGATTGTCGATACGGGAGATAAAAAATAATTTTATTATAATGATAAATATTTATTGACGCAATGGAGGGGCAGTGGAAAGGAGAGATTTCTTAAAAAAAACAACGTTTGCTACAGTCGGCTTTGCGGCCGTCTCGGCAAATGCCCAGATGGTGGACAGCAACTCTAAGAAACCCTTTAAACTTAATTATGCGCCGCATTTCGGTATGTTTAAAAACAGCGCGGGAAAAGACCATATTGATCAACTTAAATTTATGTACGATCATGGCTTTAGAGCCATTGAAGATAACGGCATGATGAACAGACCGGTTGAGCTGCAGGAAAAAATTGCTTCTACAATGGGTAATTTGGGAATGAAAATGGGCGTTTTTGTCGCTTATGCGGAGTTTAAAAAAGAGACTTTCGTTCATAATGATAAAGATTTCAGACAATGGATTATTCTGCGTATGAAAAAAGCCGTTGAAACGGCAAAACGCGTTAATGCCAAATGGTGCACTGTGGTTCCGGCCGTCTATTCGCAGGGTCTTGAATGGGGTTATCAAACGGCTAATGTTATTGATAATTTAAAATATTGCGCCGAAGTGTGCGAAAAGACGGGTTTGATTATGGTAATTGAGCCTTTAAATAACTGGATTAATCATCCAGGGCTTTTTCTTTCTAAAATTCCGCAGGCCTATCAGATTTGTAAAGCGGTGAACAGCCCCTCCTGCAAAATATTGGATGATCTCTATCACCAGCAGGTTTCCGAAGGCAATTTAATTCCCAATATGGATTTGGCCTGGGAAGAGATCGCCTATTTTCAGATTGGCGATAACCCAGGGAGAAATGAACCGACTACGGGTGAAATAAATTTTCATAATGTTTTTAAACATATTTACGAAAAAGGCTACAAGGGTATATTGGGAATGGAACACGGAAATAGTCGTCCCGGTAAAGAGGGCGAAAGGGCGGTTATTGAAGCCTATAGAAATTCGGACGATTTTTAAGGACGTAGTTTAACAAGCTGCTTGAAAAAATGATATATCTATCATTGTCCTATTAAATCGGATGACGTGAATATCGCCCATAGAAAATATTTATATTTTGAAAAGCGACAATATAGAGAATATTACAATAAGAATACTGATGATTTCTGAAAGATGTAATTTCCGGAGTTTCGATGTGTTTTTATTGTATATACTCCGGATTAGTTTAATGCATGCAGCCCTATTCCGGCATGTCTGTATATTCTATAAAATTATTGTAAACGATTAAATAAATCACAATCTAATGTAACAATAATTTAAGGAGGTTATTATGTTGTCGAAGTATTTTTTTGTAAGCGCATTGATCGTTTATACCATTTTAATACTATCTTGCTCGAATGAGAAATCAGCTCCTGCGAAGGAAAATACTGTCCGGAATGCGGAAAAAACCGAGGTCATTATTCCGACGAAACGTATCGATTTGTGGAACGGGAAAGATTTTAACGGTTGGAAGAAATTCATTCCCGATGAAACGGTTAACGCGGATAAAGTATGGACGGCGGAAAACGGAATATTAAAATGTGTCGGTAAACCCCACGGCTATATTCGAACGACAAAAGATTATGGCAATTATATATTAACGGTTGTTTGGCGCTGGCCAGCCGAAGCGGGCAATAGCGGCGTCTTATTGCATATGAGCGGGGAAGATAAGGTTTGGCCAAAATCGATAGAAGCGCAGCTTGAATCGGGAAATGCAGGCGATTTTTGGCTTGTCGACGGTACGGAAATAAAAGAACATACGGATAAATCGTCAAGACGCATTGTTAAAAAAGCGGAGAGCAGTGAAAAACCGCTCGGAGAGTGGAATACGTACAAAATAATATGCAAAGATAACACAATAACCCTTTTTGTCAATGATGTTTTGCAAAACAAAGCAACGGAAACGTCGGTTAATTCCGGAAAAATTTGTTTTCAAAGCGAAGGCGCGCCTGTCGAATTTAAAAGCATCTATCTTGAACCCGTTGAGTAATATAAAAACAGAATTAGTTCTACTTAGTCAGTTAAGTTTTGTAGTTTTTTGTATATTCTATATCT
>CAYRJN010000223.1:0-5993 GCA_964424545.1 uncultured Calditrichaceae bacterium | reverse complement strand
AGTGTTCCTGTTGTCGTTGTTTCACAATGTTGTCCGTTAAAATATTTAAAATTTTCGATTTTCATTCGTTCTCCTTTAATTGATTAATCGCAAAGCTTCTTTATAACTTAATTTGTCAAGTTGTGTGTGATTTGTAAATTCAATAACCCAATCGGGATTAATTCTGCTGTATTGTCTTAAAATCCATCCAATAGCTTTATTTATAAAAAATTCTTTTGAGCCGAGTAATGAATTGATAACATAAGCCAAAAAATCTTTATCTAAATCACTCTTATAATTCAGTTGAAAAAGAATTGCTGTCCTTTGAAGCCAAATATTATTTGAAGCAATCCATTTTTCAACATAAGTATCTCGTTGTTCAGGGTAAATTTTAAAATAGTTGCCTACCAATTTGGGTGCAATCAAATCAATTGTGTCCCACCACGATTTGTGTATTATCATAAACTCGAAAAGTGCAATATCTTTTTTTTCAAATTGATTTACATATTTATAAGCAAGTTCTTGTGAAAAATATTGATATTCTCTTTCAGATTTTTTCCAAAGTGTTTTGATAATAGTTTCTAATTCTTTTTTAGGCGGTAAATATTCTTTAACTAAAAAAGGTTTCTGTATTTTCCGTCTAACAGGTGTTTTTATTCCATAAAACTCGAATTTGTTTTTCATATACGCTTTTTGTCCTAATGCAATTTCAGGATTTGCATTTTTTTCAAATTCAGTTTCTAATATATTGATAAATTCACTCATTATTTCGTCTTGCCAGCTTGCACACAACATCGTAATAAACGCAATGCGTTTATTACGGAATATATCGTCTTTTGGTTACTTTCATAGCTATTTTGGCGCTCAGCACATTAACCCCATCGCTTTACAATATAAAACATTAAAATACTTTAGCAAAATATTTCCACCCATACTTATTTCGAATCTGGCATTTTTTCCCATTAAAAAAACCACCGCCTATTATTTTTTTAATTAAACCTTAAATAAAAAAAAGGATGCGGCAAAAAGCGGCATCCTTTTTTAAAATATACAATTTTTCGATTTAGTTGCGTAGCGGCTTACCTGTTTTAAGCATGTGCGCCATTCTATCCTGACTGAGCGGTTCGCCGCACAAACTGACAAAAACTTCCCGTTCCAAATCCAGCATATATTGCTCGTCCACGGCTTTAACGGGCGAACCTTTCTTTCCACCCGTTAATACATAAGCCAGTTTTTCTCCGACCAAACGGTCATGTCCGCTGATAACGCCCTTTTTTACAAAATTTTTCAAGCTGTCTTTCAAGACCATAAAACCGCCTTCGCCGGCAAGATAGAGATCGTCGCGCGGCTGCGGGGGAACATAATCGGCGCTCAATTCCAAAACGGTCTTTTTCGCTTCGTAAATCAAGTAATCGGGATTGATGACGATTTTATCGCTTTTTTTCAGATAGCCGAGCGCCACGGCTTCTTTAGCCGAACTGGATACTTTGGCAAATCCGACGGTTTCAAATGCTTTCTGAACAGGCGGAAAAGGCCCCGGCCGTCTTTTAGCCATTGCCTCGATAAAATTTTCCAAAATACGCAAATTGCCGCCGCCGCCGGGAATTAACCCCACGCCCACTTCCACGGCTCCGCAGTAAAGTTCTGCCGAAGCCACAATGCGGTCGCTACCCGCCGCCGTCTCAAATCCGCCGCCGAGAGTAATGTTAAACGGCGCGCTGACAACGGGAAAAGGAGAATATTTTAAGGCCTGCGTTAAATCCTGTAACGATTTACTAACCTGCTCGATAGCCTGCCAGTTTTTGGCCTTTGCCAGCCCGAGAATCATGTGCAGGTTGGCGCCGGCCGAAAAATTTTGTCCCAGACTACCGACCACCAGCCCCTTCATACCCTCTTTGGGAATGAGGCTTAAGGCTTCCATGAGCATATCCATGATGGATGCATCAATGGGATTCATCTGCGGTTGCAATACGCTGTGAATATCCATAAAAGCCACACCATCGCCAATATCATATATGGCGCCGCCCCAGTTTTTAGCCAGCTTGCGGCCCGTTAATTTTGGCTCGATGATCTTGGGAGACTGTACGACCGCTTCGTACTCTTCTCTCTCCACGTTATAATAGTAGCGCTTTTTATTTTCTTCTTTATAAAAAGTGTCAATACCTTTGGTTAACATTTCTTTAATCCATTTCGGGACATCCTTACCTTTACGTTCCATCTGTTTTACGGAACGCTCAACGCCGATTGCGTCCCAGGTTTCAAACGGACCCAGTTCCCAGCCGAAGCCCCAGCGAATGGCGCGATCGATATTAACAATATCGTCGGCAATTTCGGGGATGCGGTTAGCGGCATAGATCAAAGTATCCATCAACGCCTCCCAGAAAAAGACGCCGCCGGTATCGTCGCTGTAAACAAGAGCTTTAATACGTTCGCCAGGTGTGATATAGGCCTTGGCGTTTTTGATACTACTGAAACGTACTTTTTTTTGCGGACCGTATTCCAACGTATCGAGATTAATAGACAAAATTTCCTTGCCTTCTTTTTTATAAAATCCGGCGCGTGTTTTTTGCCCCAGTTTACCCTGATCGATCATTTTTTGCAGAAAATCCGGCACAAGGAACATATCGCGTTGCTCGTCGAAATCGCCTTTTTCATAAGACGATGTAGCTACGTGAGCCAGCGTATCTAATCCCACAACATCGGCGGTACGGAAAGTGGCGCTTTTAGCCCGTCCAACCAGCGGTCCTGTTAATTTATCCACCTCTTCAACGGCCAAACCCATCTGCTTGGTTAAACGCATAGCTTTCATTATACTGTAAACACCGATGCGGTTGGCGATAAAATTGACCGTATCTTTGGCGTAAACAATGCCCTTCCCGAGTGTTTCCTGGCAAAATTCAACAATGGAATCCACAATGGACTTATCCGTAAATTCACCGGGAATGATTTCGAGTAAATGCATATAACGAGGAGGATTAAAGAAATGTGTGATCAGAAAATGTTCTTTAAAGTTATTAGACTGTTCGTTTATCATATCGTTAATCAATAGCCCCGAGGTGTTGGATGAAATAATTGTCTGATTTTTAAGGATCGGTGCAATACGGTTAAACAGGTCTTTTTTCCAATCGAGACGTTCGGCGATCGCTTCGATTATCCAATCTACCTCGCGCAATCGCTCCACATGATCGTCATAGTTACAGCAATCAATCAACGATGCGGTTTTAGGATTATAAAAGGGGGCGGGTTTTAACTTTAGAGCTGACTGCAAACCCTTTTCCGCCAGTTCTTGAGTCATATCGAACAGTAATACCGGAATACCCGCATTGGTCAGATGTGCGGCAATCTGGCTGCCCATTACGCCGGCGCCGAGAACCGCAACTTTTTTAATAGGATATTTCATAACGCCTCCTATAATTTTTCAATAATGGTTGCAATACCCTGTCCGGAACCGATGCACATGGTTGCCAAACCGTATTTACCGTCGTTTTGTTCCATTACATTCAGAAGGGTTGTCAATATGCGCGCGCCGGAACAGCCCAGCGGATGACCGAGCGCAATTGCGCCGCCGTTCAGATTGATTTTTTTCATATCCCAGCCGGTTTTCTTGATAACATACAGAGACTGGGCGGCAAACGCCTCATTTAATTCGATATAATCGATATCGTCAATGACCATACCCGCGCGTTCCAACGCTTTTGCGGATGCGGGAATCGGACCTTTACCCATTAATTCCCATTCCACGCCAGCCACGGCTCTAGAGAGAATACGCGCCCTCGGTTTTATACCGAGCTCATCTGCTAACCTATTGCTCATTACTAAAACAGCCGCCGCACCGATGGATACCGGACTGGATGTCGCTGCCGTGATGCTGCCGTCGGCTAAAAAGGCCGGTTTGAGCGATTTAATCTTCTCTATATTAGGTTCGCGAGGACCTTCGTCTTTATCTATGATTTTGCCGTTATTATCCACGGCTATAATTTCATTATCGAACAAACCCTTGGTCTGAGCGTTTAACGCTTTTTTATGCGAATTAATGGCAAATTCTTCCTGCTCGTCACGCGGAATATTCAACTCGTTAGCTAAATTCTCTGCCGTCTCTCCCATACCGATATAAAAATCTTTTTCCATCAACTTAGGATGAAAACTGGGATTATAGCCACCCATCGGAACGGAAAACATGTCTTCGACGCCTGAGGCTATTCCGCAATCCAAATCGCCGGCAATGATGGCTTGATTTAATTGATGTACAGCGTCCATGGACGAACCGCAAAAACGATTAACCACCTTAGCGCCGGCCTCTTTGGGAATCCCCGCCAATACGGCAGCGGCACGAGCGATCAGCATACCTTGCGATGCTTCGGGGAAAGCGCAGCCCATTACTACATCTTCTATTTTATCCAAAGGCAGTTTCTTATTGCGCTCTAATAATCCTTTTATAACTTGCGCGCTTAACTCATCGGGACGAATCCCGATCATTTTGCCGTTTTTTATTCCCATTGGACTGCGAACGGCATCGACTATAACCGCATATTTTTCCACCATTTTACATCTCCTTTTCTTTATTCATTTTTTTATTTTTTTTCTTTTAACATTTTCACCAAACATATTCGCCCTTATCATATAAACTTTCCGCCAATTGCCGTTTAAGAGCAAACAGGTTGTTACGAAGCTCGGTACCTTTAGATAAAGTAGTCAAATCATCGAGAGCCTTATCCAACTCATCGCCGTCAAGAATGGACAATAAAGCTACTTTGGCCGAGCCGACGATTCGGCGTACGCGCACAGCAGTGGATATTTTACCTATTGCCAGACGATCCTGATCGCGTTTTTCATTTTGGGTTATACGACGCAGTACGCTGTCTATAATATATAAATCGGTAAAAGAATCGGCAAGAATTTCCATTAACTGCTGCTCGTTTTTCAAACCTTGACCGTATTTTATGATACTTTCGTTGAACAGATACAGGGTTACGGCTTTAGCGTATTCATAAGCGCTTTTTTCTTCCTTTAACACATCGCTGTTGATTTGTGGTGTTTTACCGCCCAGCATCGCTTTAACTTCTTTTATTTTCTCGCGAATCGGCAGTTCTTCGGTCAGCGCCTTTTTAAGAAAATAACCGGTTACAATCTGACGATTGATTTCATTCGTTCCTTCAAAAATACGGTCAACCCGCGTATCGCGCGTAATTCCGGCCAAAGGATAATCTTCCGTAAACCCATAACCGCCGAAAATCTGTAAACCATCGTCGGCATTCAGCCATAATGCCTCGCTACCCACTATTTTCGCCATCGAGGCTTCGATGGCATATTCTTCGATAGCGGCGACAATTCTTTTGTAATAATCTTTATCGTCCGGCTTAACTTTTTTGATTGATGTATCGATATCCTTCACCATACGATATAAAATACTTTCCTGCTCAAAGGTACGCACAATCATGTTAGCGAATTTGGATTTAATGGAATCAAAGTTGGAAATAGCCTGTCCGAATTGATGACGCTCCATAGCGTAACCGACCGCTTCGTTAATAGTAACTTTACACCCACCAAGATCGGAAGCGCCCAGTTTATAGCGCCCGATATTGAGAATATTAAAAGCAATATGATGCCCTTTACCTACAATTCCCAGCACATTTTCCACAGGTATTTTGGCATTATTAAAAATGATGCTTGTAGTACTTGAACCTTTTAAACCCATTTTAACCTCTTCCGGACCCACTTCAACACCGGGCATATCCATTTCAACCAGAAAGGCGGTAAACTTATCACCGTCCACTTGAGCGTATGCGATCATCATATCACACCATGCGCCGTTGGAAATAAACTGTTTGGTTCCGTTAAGAATGTAATATTTACCGTCTTCGCTCAAAACCGCCGTTGTTTTGGCCGCTAAAGCATCGGAACCGGAATTGGGCTCGGTTAAAGCGTAAGCACCGATCCATTCACCGCTGCCGAGTTTTGGCAAATACTTTTTCTTTTGTTCTTCTGTACCGAAAAACACGATAGGCAGTGTTCCG
>CAYRJN010000222.1:0-6014 GCA_964424545.1 uncultured Calditrichaceae bacterium | reverse complement strand
TGGAAGGAATGACACGTTGACGATTCTACCCGTACTTTTTTCATTAATCACTTTGCGAAGCTATATTCTTGTTAAATTATAATTAGGTCATGGTTAAAAATTATAACCGATCGTGAAATACGTTAACATGCCGCTTACATGGGTGCCGCCGGAGAAAACCACGGCAATGGGGCCGATAAACGAATCCATGCCAATGCTAACTCCATAACCGTAAAAAGAATCGATATCGATTAAATCGCTAAATTTATTGTGGGTAGAGCGTCCCATTTTTCCGGATAAGATAATATATTTGTCATTAAAAGGTTCCCATTGAAAAAGAAGCCCCCCTGTAAAAAAATTACGCGCTTTTATTCCCAAAAAATTTATACCTTCAAAAGGAATAAAACTATCCGATTCTCTGGATAGTCCGCCGATAAAAAAAAGATAAGAGAGAGGCGCTTTATCGGTTGTAGTAAAGCCGCTGCGTATATTGGCCTGTATGGTGAATCTTTTTCCGATAGGAAAGTATTGTTTATAGCGGAAGGAGGCGCGTGAGAAATTTCTCGTTAATAAACTGGAGGCATCTTCTTCAATATCGGATAAAACCGTCGATAGATCGTTGGAAGAAAGCGGGATATATTCACCTTTTATACTAGCAAGAATGCCGCTTGTCGGGTATACCACTTTGTTTAAAGAATTATAAAGCAACGTTGCGGAAAAATTAAACATTCCGGCGCTTTCTTTAATAACATATTTTTCATCATTACCCTGATCGTTTTTTTTGGTTGTAATATAATCTATATAGTTAAGGTCTAATTTTGCTCCGAGAATAGCTTCCATTGATTTGTTAAAAAGCGTTTGAATTTGCAATTCGCCGCTGCCTTTTTCCAAATCGGCATTAGCAATTTTTTCGCTTTCATAGTTATAGTCGGGAACGGTCATTTCCCCCCAGTTTAGAATAGTTCCGATTCGTATGCCGGGTGACTCGCCGGTATAGTAAAAATATGAGGCGATAATATTGGGATTGGTGCTTAAGCGGGCGTCAATTTTAAATTTTGAACCGTTAATCCAGACATTACGCAGCGTTGTATTTAATAAAAGAGCCGACTTTAATTCCGTGTCATAATGCAAACCGACTCGGAATTTATCAAGCGTTTTTTCTTCAACTTTTAAAATTAACTTAGTTCCAGTATCGGGGCTATCTTGTTTTAAACGGTAAATAACGCGTTTAAAATATCGGCTGGAATATACCTCGTTAACGGCATTCTCCACATTTTCTCGCGTTACGATATCGCCGATTTTAATATTTAATTTACCGGTTACCAGCTCTTTGGAAACCTTTTCGAGCCCTTCTATTTTTATTTGTGATATGTAGAAACTGTCCGGAATGACGGGGGGTGTAATTTTTTTTTCGGGCGTATGATATTTTTTTAATCTGTTTGAGAGTTTCAATAATTGGGCGTATTGTTGGCGCGCGGCAATTTCGCCTCTTTTTATAATATTTTCGGGGATATCAAAACTGGCGGAGCTGATTCCTTCAATATTCGGCGTAATGAGTATATCACACATTTTCCGCGCCTTTTTTGTTGCTTCGTCATTGGTAAACGATGTGGCCTGTTCCATTATCCTAAATAAGCTGGTTAATTCATCCTCTTTATAAAGAGGCGCTCCCACATCAACGCCGATAATTATGTCTGCTCCCATTGTTTTTACCTGTTGTACGGGGAAATTTACAGTGATGCCTCCGTCGACCAAAAGCTGCCCGTCAATTTTAATGGGCGTCATAATTGAAGGTATAGCCATACTGGCGCGCATTGCTTCGGGAAGATAACCATGGGTTAATTCAACGGGTTTTCCCGTAACAATATCCGTGGCGATACAGAGGAAAGGACGGGGCAGTTTTGAAAAATCCGATATATTCTCAACGGGGTTCGTTAGTTTTATTAATAATTTCGATAATTTTTGACCGTCAATAAAACCTTGCGGAACAGCCAAACCATAATTTTTTACCGGAATGGAAACGAAATATTTTCCTTCGTCCTCCTTCTCGTCCATGGATAACTCATTTAACTTGAGTTGATCGATAAATATTTTATCCCAGTTTATTGCTTTTACAGCAGAATTAAGCGTTTGGGCATTGTAGCCGGTTGCATATAACCCTCCGATTATAGACCCCATACTGGTTCCGGTAACATAGTCAACGGGGATATTGAGTTCTTCAAGCACCTTAATAACGCCAATATGCGCCAAGCCTTTGGCGCCGCCGCCGCTTAACACCAAGCCTATTTTAGGACGATTCTGTGCGGAAGCTCTTAGCGGAATTGTTATTAAAATGATTAATAAGGAAATAGAAAATAATTTAAAAAATCGTTTTTTCTTCATTTAAACATCTCCCAAGTTAAATATTTACTCAACTATAAGTTATATGCATATAAACAATATAGCCAATATAGTCGCCATTATAACAGGAAATTTGATTGACGATTTGAAGGTAAAAGTTTATTTTCAAAATTACAAGTTTCTCGGTATTAAAAACTAAAAAAAGAATGCGTATAATCCCGATTTAAATATTTTTGGTTATATAAAAAAATTTTGTTAAATTGAAACTTTTTATATATTAGGAGTTTGTCTATGTCCGGTCATTCAAAATGGCATTCCATAAAACATAAAAAAGCAAAGGTTGACGCCGCTCGGGGCAGAGTTTTTACGAAAATAATTAAAGAAATAACTGTTGCCGCCAGAATAGGCGGAGGAGACCCCGAATCAAATCCGCGTTTACGTACCGCGCTTTCAGCTGCCAAGTCCGCTAACATGCCGTCCAAAAATATAGAAAATGCGATTAAAAAAGGTACCGGAGAGCTTCCGGGGGTTGTCTATGAAGATGTCGTCTATGAAGGTTATGGACCCGGCGGCGTTGCTTTATATATAGAAGCGGTAACAGATAATCGCAACCGTACCGTAGCGGAAATTCGTCATATTTTAAGTAAAAATAACGGTAATCTCGGCGAGTCCGGCAGCGTAGCCTGGATGTTTGAGAAAAAAGGATTGATCCAAATCCCTGTTTCCTTTTGTTCCGAAGATGAAATGATGGAAATCGCTCTTGAATGCGGCGCCGAAGATATAAAAACGGAGGAAGATTTTTATGAAATATATACGGCGTTTGAAGATTTGCATCAAGTTAGAACAATGCTGGAAGAAAAGAACGTGCCGATAGAGAACAGCGAAGTAACGATGATTCCGCAAAATTCAGTTAAAATTGAAGGCAAAGCGGCAGAACAATTGATGAAGCTGATGGATGTTCTTGATGATCATGATGACGTTCAGAATGTTCATGCTAATTTTGATATTCCCGATGAAGAGATGGAACGGATATTGACGGAATAGATGAAGTCAAAAATAATTCTGGGTATAGATCCCGGTTTAAATATAACGGGTTTTGGATTAATCAGGGTATTCGAGAAAGATAATCCTCAATTAGTAGATTATGGTCATATCCGTACTAATGCAAAAAATTCACTCTCTGAACGTATTCATCATATATTTACAAACTTGAATCTATTAATAGGCAAGTCCAATGCGGATATAATTGCCATTGAGGATTTGTTTTATGCGTCAAATGTAAAAACGGCAATTGTTCTTGGACATGCCAGAGGCGCGGCTATTGTTGCGGCTATGGAAAACAGAATAAAAGTCTATGAATATTCTCCGCGAGAAGTTAAAATGTCGGTAGTAGGAAACGGCGCGGCGGTTAAAGAGCAGGTGCAGTTTATGGTGCGTAGCATTTTAAAATTAAAAGAGAATATTTCTCCTATGGATGCTTCGGATGCTCTTGCTGTCGCGTTATGCCATTGGAATCGTATGAAAATGGAAAATTTATAATGTATGATTATATCCGTGGAAAATTGGTAAAAAAAACAGCGGCAGAGGCCGTTGTAGATGTCCACGGCGTTGGTTATCTGTTTAAAATCTCATTATCCACTTCGGAAAAATTGCCTGAAAATGGAAAAGAAGTTACGTTAAAAACCTATTTGCATGTGCGCGAAGACGCATTCCAGTTATTCGGTTTTATTTCCGAAGAAGAGAGAAACGTTTATACCAGTTTATTGACGACTTCCGGTATCGGGCCTAAATTGGCTTTGACTATTTTATCGGGCTTATCACCGGGAAACATTATTGCCGCCATTAAAAATAGAGATGAAGCGGCTCTGAATGCCATTTCCGGCGTGGGTAAAAAGACGGCGCAGAGATTAATTGTCGAACTAAAAGATAAATTTAAAGATTTTGATGTCCCCGGCATAGAGAAGCGGGAAGAAAACGGTATAAAGTTGAACAGTATGGAAAATGAAGCGATAATGGCGCTTGTATCTCTGGGGTATTCGCGTATTCAGGCGGAAAAAGCCGTTCGTAAAGCTTCCAAGGGAGAGAAAATTAATTCTGTCGAAGAATTGGTTAAACAATCGCTTAAAGTGATTTAACGTCATGTCAATAGAATCAAGAAATAATATTGTCCAACCGCAGCTTACGGAAGAAGACCTTGAAGTTGAATTGAGCCTTAGACCGCAAAAGCTGACGGAATTTATCGGGCAAAAAAAGGTTAAGGATAATCTTGCCGTATTTATTAAGGCTGCGATGCAGCGTAACGAGGCGCTTGACCATGTTCTGCTGTCGGGTCCCCCTGGATTGGGGAAAACCACGCTGGCTAATATTTTGAGCAAAGAGCTTAATGTCGATATCAAAACAACAACCGGACCGATTCTGGAGCGCGCCGGCGATTTAGCCGGATTATTGACAAATCTAAAAGATAAAGACGTTCTTTTTATTGACGAAATACATCGCGTAAATAGTGTTGTGGAAGAGTATTTATATTCTGCAATGGAAGATTATAGTATTTCGATTTTGATTGACAAAGGACCGAGCGCGCGTTCCATACAGCTGGATTTGCCGCCCTTTACGCTGGTAGGAGCCACAACGCGAGCCGGATTGCTTACGTCGCCCATGCGCGCTCGTTTCGGTGTAACGCTGCGTATGGACTTTTATGATGCTGAAGACCTTTTTTTAATAATAAAACGTTCGGCAAAAATATTAAATATACAAATAGACGATGATGCGGCGATGGAATTGGCCAAACGTTCCCGCGGAACGCCGAGAATAGCCAACCGATTATTAAGAAATACCCGGGATTTTGCACAGGTTTTTTCCGGCAATAAAATCACTCTTGATGTGGTTGCCATGGCCCTTAATCGTCTTGAAGTGGATGAGAAAGGGCTCGATGAGATGGATCGCCGTATTTTACTAACCATTATTGAAAAGTATAACGGCGGACCGGTCGGGTTAAATACCATAGCGGTGGCCGTAGGCGAAGAAAAAGATACCATAGAGGAAGTTTATGAGCCTTTTTTAATTCTTCAGGGTTTTATTAAGCGTACGCCGCGGGGAAGATCGGTTACGCATCTTGCCTACGAACATTTTAATATAAAAGTTCCGAATGAAAATCGTCAACAGACGTTATTTTAACATAGATAGGAGTTTTTAATGAAACTATCAGATTTTAAGTATGATGTTCCTGAAAAATTAATTGCCCAGTATCCGGTTGAGAAACGGGACGAATCACGATTGATGGTTGTAAACCGCAAGAAGAGGGAATTTCAGCATAAAATATTCAAAGATATCATTGATTCGCTTAATGAAGGAGATTCTCTCGTCATTAATGAAACAAAGGTTTTTCCTGCCAGAGTTTTTGGCGTAAAAGAAAAAACCGATGCGCGGGTAGAGCTTTTATTGCTGAGACAATTGGAAAAAAATATGTGGGAAGTGCTGGTAAAACCGGCACGTAAAGTGCGCGTAGGCAATCGCGTACAGATAACCGATGAATTGGGTTGCGATGTAATTGATAATACAACTTCCGGCGGTCGTGTTGTGCGTTTTGATTATAACGGCAATGATTTCTTTGAAATCATTAGCAAAGTCGGTAAATCTCCTTTGCCGCCTTATATAAAAAGAGATGCCGAAGATATTGACCGCGAAAAATATCAAAC
>CAYRJN010000221.1:0-6053 GCA_964424545.1 uncultured Calditrichaceae bacterium | reverse complement strand
ATAGGACGCTTTAAGGCGAACCAAATCCAGAACCGTCGTTTTAGAGGAATAATACATATTTAAGATTCCTTTGATTCATTCCGTACAATTGCGATTTTAATAGCGCTTTTCGGCAGAGATTTTGCGGTTTCACAAATTTCCTTCAATTACTATAAAAAATGTCTTCATTTTTCTTTGTCAAAAACATGATACAAACAGGGTATCACCACGAGTGTCAGTAGAGTTGAAGTTGTTAATCCCCCGATAACGGCCACAGCCATCGGGGCGCGCAGCGCAGCGCCTTCTCCAAAACCGATCGTTAAAGGAAGTAAAGCCAAAATTGTGGTCAAGCTGGTCATAATAATGGGTCGGATACGACGTTCGCCCGCTTCCAATATTGCCTCTTTCAGCGGCATACCCTGCCGTTTTAAATGATTTACGGCGTCTACGAGAATAATCGAATCGTTTACCGCAATACCCATAAGCATAATAATGCCGATATAGGCCATCACGTTCATGGTCATTTTCAGTACAAAAAAGATTAAAACCGCTCCCACGCCGGCGAGTGGCAGCGTTAATAAAATGGTAAAAGGATGTATTAACGATTCGAATTGCGAGGCCATGACCATATAAATTAAAATAACGGAAAGCAAAAGGGCAAATTTTAAATTGGAAAAAGAGCGCTCGCGCAGCGCTTCCTCTCCGCCTATTTGATATTGGTATCCTTCGGGGAAATAGATGTTTTGCATTTTTGATTTTATTTCGGCGGTTATTTTATCAAGAGGCCTATCGGTTTTTATTTCCGCCGTAATACGTCCGATACGCACCTGATTATGGCGCAGAATCTCTTTTTGCGTGTATAGCTCTTCTATATCGGCAATATCTCCCAAACGGAAATCCTGCTGTCCGTTGCTGATTTTCAGAGTTTTTAAATCGTGCAGACCTATTTTGGGCAGTTTAAGCATGATATTGTGGGTTTCTCCGCGATTATCCCAAGTTCCCGCCTCCTTACCCTGAAGGTAATCTTGAAGCTGGTTGGCGACTGAGGCGAAATCGATATTATAGATTCCGGCGCGGATACGGTCCAGTTTGATATTTATTTCCGGACGCCCTTCGCTAAAGCTACTTTCAATATTCATTAAATCGTCAACGCTACCCAGTTCCTTTTTCGCTTTGGCGCTCAAATCCCTAATCATTGTTAAATCCTCGCCTTTTATCTCCAGAACAACCGGCGCTTCTTGGCTGCCCATCGTATTTTGCAGTTCGGATTGTCCTCGTTTAAAATTGACGGTAATATCGGGGATTTTTTTAAACACGGCCTCTAACTTTTTAAAAATCTTTTCGCTATTCGCTTTTTTTTGCGGCTTTATATTAACCGATATTTCCGCGTGATTTTCGTCATTGAGGAAATTATCGCCCATACCCGACAGGTCGCCGCCGGCGGGGCCAATACGTGAGTATATGTTTTCAATATCGTCTCCGACCGATTCGCGGATAAGGGTTTCGATTTGAGAGACGGCGCGGTCGGTATGCCGCAACGCGCTACCCTCTTCAAGAGCAAGTTCTACCGTAAAAAAGGCGCTGTCGCTTTTGGGCATAAATTCACTCCCGATAATGGGAATTAATAGGGCGCTTCCGATAATCAGTAAGGCGCTTAAAATTAAAACCATTTTGCGTTTTTGTAATATTTTTTCCAAAAGCGGACGGTACCATTGAAAACGAACGGACGAAACGGCGGCAACGGCTTTGTCTTCTTTTAAAAAATAAACGCTTAACATCGGAATAACAAGAATGGCCGCAAAGAGAGATGAAATAAGTGAAAAAGCAACCGTCCAAGCCTGGTCCTTAAACAATTCTCCCGCTTCTCCGTGCAAATAAATGATAGGCAAAAAAACGACGATTGTCGTAATGGTTGAGGCTGTGATGGCGCCGCCTACTTCCGCCGTGCCGTTTATGGCGGCCTCTTTTATGGGCAGCCCTTTTTCAAGGTTGCGATAAATATTTTCCATGACCACAATGGCGTTATCCACCAACATTCCAGCGCCGAGAGCCAGTCCGCCGAGCGTCATTATGTTCAGCGTTAATCCATTGAAATACATAAGATTAAAGGTTGCGATAATGGAAATGGGAATAGTGATGCTGATGATAGCCGTAACGCCGACCCTCTGCAGAAAAACAAATAGGATAATTACGGCCAATAAAATGCCGTAAAGCGCCGTTTGTTTAACTTCGTCTATAGCTTTGGTAATAAATTCGGCTTGATTTTGTATAATATTAAACTCATAGCCGGGCAGCGCTTTTTTGATATGGCTTAGATTTTTCGTTAACAGGTCTACCGCTTTGACGGTATTGTATTTTGTCTCTTTGTAAATGGCCAGCGCGATACAGCGTTTTTGGTTGATGCGTACAATATTTTGAGGCTCTTTATTTTTGTAGTAGATACGGGCGATATTTTTCAAATAAACGGGCGCTCCGTTCTGCTGACTGCGCGCCACCGTCACATTGCCGATATCATTCAAGGATTGGAACGCCCCGATACCTTTTATGACGTATTTCAAGCCCATCTCTTCGATGGAACCGCCGGAAATATCGCGATTGGCGTTGATAATTTTGGCGCCGGCCTCTTCTGCCGTGATGTTGTAAGCTTCCAATTTATAAGGCGAAGTCTCAACGACAATCTCTTTTTCTTCTCCGCCGATGATCTCTACGGAAGCAATTCCTTGAAGACGTACCAATTCATTTCTTATATAATTTTCAGCAATTTTGCGCAACTCATCCATATCGTCAATATCGGGGTGGGAAAATCCGATAATCATTACCGGTGCGCTGTTGGGATCGTGCTGGTCGTAAGTAATCTCATCCAAATCGGAATTTTGCGCAAAATTACCAAGGTTTTTTTGCAGGTCAAGCAGCGCTTCGTCCATATCGGCGTCCCAATTATATTCCACGGTAATTTCGGCGGCGCCAATACGCGAGACAGAAGATACCTGCGCTGCGTTTCTTTGTCGTACGGCAATCGCTTCGATACTCTCCACAAATTGTTTTTCCATCTCTTCAGGAGGCCGTTCACCCGCTTTAATACCGATAAATATCTTCGGATTATTCAGATTGGGAAAGAGATCCATTCCCAATTTTTCAAAGGAGATATAGCCGAGAAGAAGTATGGATAATACAATCATCAGGATAGTGATAGGATATTTTACAGAAAACGCGCTTAAACTTTTCATTTATTAATTATCCGCTTTTAAATTATTATACATTTAATTAATAGTATCGGAATTTCAGAAAAATAACAATTTTCAGAATTTTTTCTTTTTTTGTATGATTCTCAATTTTGAAATTATACATAGTTCACATAGGGTAGTATTTTAGATTCTCTAATTTATCTGAGAATGATAATGTTGGACTTTTTTGTTTCTGTTTCTGCATTATCCTCTTCCTTGTCATTCTCGAATGTTTCTATCGGAAATCTAAATCTTGCTATTGTATACATTCAGATTCTGTCTTTCGAAGGAATGACTCTGTGGCTACCCTCGCTGACCCTTTCACTTATTAATTTGCAATGCAATGTATTAAAAACCTGCATTTTTCAAATTAAACGAATGAATTTGTAATATTTTTACTCGTGATACGATAGCTTGATTTATTGCATAATTTTTACTTTTGTGCGGCGCCCGAGTGTTTCAAAACCTTTAATAACCAGGTTCTCGTCAAATTTTAATCCGTCTACAACCTCCACGTTTTCATTGTTTTCCAGTCCTGTTTTAATGGTATGGGAATTTGCAGCTCCTTTTTCCACTACATATACGGTTTTGCCCCGTCGTTTGGATAAAATAATATTTTTGGGTATAACAATAACGCTGTCTTTATGGGCAATTACGGTTTCGATTTTTACAAACATTCCCGGCCGTAAAATGTGCAGGGAATTATCGATTGTAACCGCGGCTTTAAAGGTGCGTGTTTCGGGGTTAAGCGTCGGCGAAACCTGAGAAACAACGCCGGAAAGCGTATCTTTAACGGAAGTATAATGCATTGCCCGTAATTTTTGGCCGACCTTAATGCGTTTGATTTCATTTGCGGGATAATAGACGTCGGCATAAAGTTTGTCGTAATTCATAATCTGTACGATATCCGATCCGGCGGCAACGGTAGTGCCTTTCGTATAATAGGGCAAATCGGCGATCACGCCGTTGAAAGGAGCGATGATTTTCATTTTTTTTAATTGTAACTGCGCGTTTTTATAAGCGTAACGGGCATCAATAAAATTTCTTTCTGAATCTTTTAACTCACGCAGGGTAACGCCGCCTTTTTTATATAAAGATTGCTGTTTTTCAAATTCGCGTTTGGAAATATCGAGATTTAGTTTCTTTGATTCTATCGCTACGCCGTTTTCATATTCGGGGCTTTCAAGATAAACGATGACTTCGCCTTTTCGGACTCTGTCGGCGGGCGCAAATTTACGGCCGCTGGCGGGATTTACGGCTAATCGATATTGTCCTTCGATTCCCGATTTTAATAATACGGTTTTCATCGCCGTAACGGTAGCCGTGGTTGTAATGAACTCCTCTATGGATCCCGGTTTGATTATCTCCACACTCACCGGCACGCGGATTTCCATTTCATTGCCGAAATCCTCGTTGGAACAGGACGATATAAGCAGCAGGATGGATAAAATGAATATAAGTGATTTCACGGTTACACTCCTTAACCTGTTTTTTGTGTCAAATTTCAAGCTCTTTTTTCAATTTTGTAGTTCTTTTTGTTTCATTATTTGATACTTAAACAAATGAATAAATTCAATTTATTAATATAATTAAAAGATTTCTCTATCCCCGCTATTGTTCGGTCATTGAAATGACAAGTATGTCATTTCAATCAATTTTCTAAGCTGTGTTAAAACTATTCCCTATTTTTATCATTCCGTAAATTGCAAATATTTTCTATCTATGAAAGTTTAGATTTCTGTCTTTGCTGAAATGAAACGATGTTGATGGATGTCCTTTTTTATCAATCAAGCTGTTGAGTCGTGTTCGTGTCTGCGGATTTCCCAAACGTTATTTATCCGTTTCGTTCAGTTCAAATACCGGTTTGTTTTTTTCAAAATCCCACAACGATTCGATTTTCAAGTCCAATAGATTCAATTTATAAGTAATCATGGCGTTAATAAGATTTATCTTTTTATCCGCCAGCTGATTTTGTACCAGATTTAGGTCCATACTGGTTAAATCTCCGTTTTTATAGCGTTCCAAATTAATATCATAAGTAAGTTGGGCAATTTTAATATCCTGCTTGGCCAGTTCAATCTGAATAATTTGGTTTTGTAGGCTGCGATATGATTGACGTATAGCTATTATGATCGCTTTTTGTTCATCTTCAAAAGAAATCTTACTGCTTGCAATAGATTTTTCCGCTGCTTTTATGCGCGATTTTCGTTCGCCCCAATCCCATAAAGGAATCTCAAAGGAAAGATTCATTTGTTGGTTTTCCTGAGGTGTTTCATATATATTCCCGAATTTTCCGTCATTGCCGATAATACCGTAAGAAAGAGCAATATTGCCTTTGAATTCATTGGTGGCTTTGGAACGAATCAAATTATGCTTTGCCAATACAATATCGATATTCCGCTGGCGCAATTCAAAACGGTGCTTTAAACCGAAATCGATCGCTTGTTGCATATCGACCTTAACCGAATCCATTGTAATTGCCGTGGCTACATCGATTTTATCGTAGAGAGAAATGCCTATCAGTTTTTTCAAATCGTCTAATGCATTTTCTAATATAACGCGTTTGTTATGCATTTGTGATTTGCTGCTTGTCAAATTCAATTCGGCTTGATATAATTCTTCCGTCGCCGCGAGACCGGCCTGTACTTTATTTTTAATAATTTGGTAACTTTGCTCTCTTGTTTTAAGGTCTTCTTCACCAATTTGCAGATTCATTTTGCTTTCATAAGCGTTGTAGAAATTTTTTGTAACGGCCTGCTCCAGCATTAATTGACGGATACGGTAGTTCAACAGAGCGTTTTCTTTGTCAAGTTTAACTTCGTCAAGCGACATTTTAGTGCGGTTATAAGT
>CAYRJN010000220.1:0-6058 GCA_964424545.1 uncultured Calditrichaceae bacterium | reverse complement strand
GATTTTATATTTCTCTATGCGGACAGCTACGAATTATCTCTTAAAAAAATCAATTCCGATTTATTAGATGAATTTTTTATTAATTATATTCTTAGAAAAGTTTCGACAAAACCTAATGAATATGTTAAAGCGCCCCCCGCGTTAAAAATGTTTTATACATATTTATATGAAATAGGTTATTTAATAAACCTGAAAAGAGTTATCCATTTAGTTGATAACATTGAGCCTTATTATATAAATATTTTAAAAGAAGAATTTTCGTAATGTGCGGCGAAAAAAATTTGAATTAATCATACGGAACCGGCAAATATTTTTACGCTACAGGCCCATCCTTACCCGTTAAATTTCCCCGTTGTTTTTCATATTTAAAATCCCTCAAGCAGTGCTTTAAAAATTAAACTATTCGGGATAAAGGGAAATATGAGGTGGAGGCCATTAATGATATTCCATCGGAAAAAACAGAGATATTAACTGTCATTTACCCGACTCGTCGGGATGTTCCACGAGCGCAGTCGAGAAATCTTAAAGGCAAAACAGATTTAAAATCGTCTAATTTTTGGGAATACTGTACGTTTAAGATTTCTCCACTCCATCCCGATTAAAAACATCGGGATTACGGCCGAAATGACACTCAAGACGAGCTTTCCGTTATTTCATTTGTCCGCGCCTGACCAGTGGTAAAAGAAGTCAATAATTATACTACGAAGACATTAATGGTATCTGTAGAATCTTTATTTACCCACTCAAAATACGGAAGAACCGTGTTTGTTTATAATATACCAAATTAGCTATATCCCCACCTCATATTTCCCTTGACCCATTATTTGATATCAACGACAAGCTGGTAAAAAATCGGATAATTCCTCCGCTGTAAATCGGTGAAAATTTATATGGTTTCCGCATAATTTGTAATGCGGACTATATATTACTTTGATAAACATGGAAAAATAAAAAAAACCCCGCAAGGAATTGCAGGGCTTTTACTACATAATTCAATAATTTCCGCGGAATTTAATTTTCAGTTGCGGATTCTCTGATTTTATTCAGAGCCGAACCGGCTTTGAACCATCCGATTTGCTGTTCGTTGTAGGAATGGTTGGTTTTGATGGTGTCTTGCGTGCCGTCCGCATGCCTGGCGATGAGCGTCAACTGCTTACCCGGCTCAAATTCGGTCAAATCGATCAAATCGAAAACATCGTCTTCCTGAATTTTATCGTAATCGGACGGATCGGCAAACGTCAAGGCCAGCATACCCTGTTTTTTCAGGTTGGTTTCATGAATTCTAGCAAAAGATTTAACCAAGACAACCCGCACGCCAAGATGGCGCGGCTCCATGGCGGCATGTTCGCGCGAAGAACCTTCGCCGTAGTTTTCATCACACACAACGATACTGGGAATGCCTGCAGCTTTATAGGCACGCGCAACCTTCGGAACCGAATCATACTCTCCCGTTAATTGATTTTTCACGGAGTCGGTTTTTTTATTAAAGGCGTTCACCGCGCCGATCAGAAGATTATTGGAAATATTATCGAGATGCCCGCGGAAACGCAGCCAAGGGCCGGCCATAGAGATATGATCGGTTGTGCATTTACCAAAGGCTTTTATTAACAAACGCATACCCGAAATATTTTTACCATCCCATGGTTCAAAAGGTTTTAATAATTGAATACGCTGCGAATCGGGATCGACGACAACTTCAATATCGCTGCCGTCTTCCGCCGGTGGCTGAAATCCGGGATCCTCCACGTCAAATCCTTTCGGAGGTAATTCAAAACCCTGCGGCTCGTCTAATTTCACCTCTTTACCTTCTTCGTTCACTAATGTATCGCTCAAGGGATTAAAGGTTAAATCACCGGCAATCGTCATAGCCGTTACCATTTCCGGCGAAGCCACAAAAGCGTGCGTATTGGGATTACCGTCGTTTCGTTTGGCAAAATTACGGTTAAAAGATGTAATTATCGAATTTCGTTCGCCTTTATCAGCGCCTTCCCGATCCCACTGCCCGATACAGGGGCCGCAAGCATTCGCCAGCACCACACCGCCAATTTTCTCAAAAATATCGATAAATCCGTCGCGTTCAATGGTATAGCGCACCTGTTCCGATCCGGGTGTGATAGTAAAATCCGCTTTTACTTTCAATTTTTTATCGATAGCCTGCTGCGCAATGGAAGCGGCACGCGAAATATCTTCATAGGAGGAGTTTGTGCACGATCCGATTAATCCCACTTCCATATTTTTCGGCCAGTTATTTTTCTCAACGGCCTCTTTCATTTTGGAAATCGGCGTAGCGATATCCGGCGTAAACGGCCCGTTTAAATGGGGTTCCAATTCGGAAAGATTGATCTCAATAACCTGATCAAAATATTGTTTCGGATTTTCATAACATTCGGGATCGCCCGTAAGATATTCGGCAACTTCATCCGCCAGCTTAGCCACCTCTTCACGGCCGGTTATTTTAAGATAATTAGCCATTTTTTCGTCATAACCGAATGTCGAAGTGGTTGCGCCGATCTCTGCACCCATATTACAGATGGTTCCTTTGCCCGTAGCCGAAAGTTCTTTAGCTCCCGGACCGAAATATTCGACAATATGGCCGGTGCCGCCTTTAACGGTCAGCAGACCGGTTACTTTTAAAATGACATCTTTCGGCGCCGTCCAGCCGCTCAGCTTGCCGGTTAATTTAACGCCGATCAATTTGGGAAATTTAAGTTCCCAAGGCATTCCGGCCATCACATCAACAACATCGGCACCGCCTACGCCTACGGCCACCATACCCATACCGCCGGCGTTAACCGTATGCGAATCGGAACCGATCATCAACCCGCCGGGGAAAGCATAATTTTCAAAAATCACTTGATGGATAATTCCGGCGCCCGGTTTCCAAAAACCAATGCCGTACTTACTGCAAGCCGAGGCCATAAAATCATAAACTTCCTGATTGGTAACTTTCGCATTATTCAAATCATTATCCGAGCCTTTTTTGGCCACAATAAGATGATCCGCATGCACCGAGCTGGGCACAGCGGTTTTCTTTTTACCGGCATGCATAAATTGTAACAATACCATTTGAGCGGTAGCGTCCTGCATGGCTACGCGATCGGGTGCGAAATTAACATAATCTTCGCCTCGTTTTAGCTCTTTTTTGGCGTCACCTTCCCATAAATGAGAGTAAAGAATCTTCTCCGTCAACGTTAACGGCCGCCCTATAACTTTTCTGGCCGCTTCTACCCGTTCTGGCAGCCGTTCATACAGTTTTTTAATCATATCGAGATCAAACATATCTATCTCCTTTAACTTGTATATTAGGTCATGATATTTTCCGTAAGCAATAACTTCTGCCGTAAAATACGTTTATCACGGCAAATAGTTCTCAAACGAAATATTTTAATAAAGTTTATTAATTTATAAAATATCAAGGACAGATAAAAGAAAAATTGAAAATATATAAAAATATTTTTAGAAAAATCAGCGCATAAAGAAAAAACAATGAATCGAAACATCAGACATAAATTACCGTTTGTTCATTTTCCGAACATAATCAAGCATTTTTTTCACATCTGAATTACCCGGGAAGAGTTTTTGCATCTCCTGTACATATTTTTCCGCCAAAACAAATCGACTATTCTTTATATAATAATTTGCCAGCGCATAAAGATAATCTCCGTTCTGAGGTTCGATTTGTACGGCCTTTAACAACGCCTGTTCGCTTTTTGCAGATTGATTTAAATATTGACACACCAACCCGAGGTTATAAAATATCCTTGCTCTTTCCGGGAAAAATTGTCCAGCCTTTTCCAGCATTCTTGACGACTCCGCATACTTTTTCTCTTCTGCCAACAGTAAACCATAATAATAGTAGGCATCGCCGAACTGCGGATTTTGTTTGATAACCTCCCTGAACAACGCCATGGCCTGCTTATTTTTACCTTCGCGATTATAAACCATTGCCAGATTAACCTTAGGCGGCAAAAACAAATTATCAATTTCCATAGCGGCAAGATAATTTTCTTCGGCTTTCTTCAAATCGCCAAGATTACTATACATATTGCCGAGATTATGACGACTGGTTTGAAAATCAGCTGTATATTCCATGGAAAGGCGATATTCATTTAGCGCTCTTTTAAACGCCTTATGATATTTTAGCGGGATATCTGCTTTAGGAACGGCGCTTAGACGTATGGCGGCCGTCATCCGTACGGCGCGCGTCGGGTCAAAAAGCATGGGCGTTAGCTCCTTTATGAAAAGCCTGCGATTATATTCGGGATAGGCTTGCACCGCCGCATGACGAATAAGGGATTCCGGACTTTGCAAAGCCCAGGCAATCGTACTAACGCTGCTCGGCGAAATATACGGCGATAGAAGCGCCACAGCCGTTGCCCGCACAATAGGCAGAAAAACTTCATCTTTGATTATTTTTATCAATCCGTCCTGCGCTTCCGCGTTACCTTTTTGCGCCGAAGCAAACACCAAACCGTAATGAGGACGCAATTCAAAACTTTTTCCATACCATTTTTGCATATATTGCAAAGCCCATTGCGGCGATTTATCGCTATGACACTGATTGCAGGCATTGGGCGTATTGATTTTTACGGTTAAATCGGGACGCGGTATGCGGATGCTGTGATCGTTTCGCGAATCGATTCCCATATAATTTTGCGCCGGCATGTGGCAGTTTATACATTGCGCCCCTTCGCCCACATTCACAATTTTTTCGCCATTATCAAGGAGCAGCGGGTTACCTTGTTCGCCCTTCTTTTTATGAAAGTGATGCGCATAACTGTCGTATTCATCGGCGCGGTGACATTGCAAACATAATTTGTTCCCCTCTTTTACCAATTTGCCGCTGTGTACATTATGGCAGTCATTACAACGCACATCGTTATCGTACATTTTACTTTGGATAAATGAGGCATATACATAATCCTCTTCAAGGATTTGCCCGTCGGGATAGTAGTAAGGCAAAACCAATAATTGCGGGATCATATAATCGAGCAGATCATCTTGAGTATGGTTAAAATTACCTAAATAACTACGCCGCGAATGACAGCGAGCGCACTGTTTTATATAATCTTTACTATGTTCGGGCAATGTTTCCACCAATAATCCGCTGTTTGCCAAGGAAGGCCTGGCCATTTCCGGTAATTTAGCCCAGTCGGTATGTTTTGACGCCGGACCGTGGCAGGTTTCACAACCCACATTGATATCGGACCATGTTGTATGGTAGCTTTTTGTTTTCAAATCATAATTTTTGTGTAAATTGGTCGAATGACATTCGGCACACATACCGTTCCAATTTTGTCCGCCATTTGTCCAGTACAACCAGTCATCCGGAGCCAGATTTTCACCATGATAAACCGACTCGACCAAATGATACCAGCGTTTTTTATCCGTATCCCAAGGTATCGGTAAACATTGGTAGCGACCGCGATCGAAGGGTATTAAATATTGCTGTAAGGGGTTGATACCAAATGTATAATCAATCTTAAAATCACCTGGTTTTTTGTCTATTCCCTGTGTGTAAACATAAAACTTACCGTCTTTTTTGTAAAATCGGCTGGTAATGCTTTTATATTCAAATATTGAGTTATTAAAATCTCCTATTACCGTGCTATCCGTCGCTTTGGCCATGGCCATAAAATGATCGGATTTAAGCCAGTCGTCATACTCCTTTTTATGGCATTCGAGACAAGTTTGAGAACCGACAAATTGCGCGCGTTCATCTTTTACGTTCTTACCTTGATCGCTTAAATACGTTTTTACAAGGTAAACGGGCGCCGATAGTAAGATAACAGCTATGGCTATATAGGATATAATTTTCCAGTTATTCATTTTTATCAATCAATACCGTTACATTTTTTATTAATCTGTTCAGAAAATCGCAAACGCATTCGACGAATATTTCAAGCATAAACCGCTTGATTCCGTTTAAATCGTTTACGTTTCAGCTTTTTATCGATATTTATTTTTACCACGCCGTTTTCAATTACCACTCTATATAAATCCAAGGGACGCGTAGCCGGTGGAGAAAGAACCGCGCCGGTAATTTTAAAACGTGAAT
>CAYRJN010000219.1:0-6083 GCA_964424545.1 uncultured Calditrichaceae bacterium | reverse complement strand
AAAAAAAATACAGCTTCTTTTTTGTATACTGCAATCGAAAAATATTATTGGGTTGTCTTTAAATCAAAACACAATCACCGTTTAGTAAATCTAATAATAAAAGCTGCCAATTTGTTATTGTCGAGATAATTCGGAATCGGCAAATTCCATTGAGCGGAAAAGAGATATCCTATAGTTTTTTCGATGAATGGGTTTTTTTTCCTTATGTGCAATAATGGTTAGTAATGTTATCTTTTTGATATTACGATATTAAAGGACGATGGTACGATAATTTTGGGTTGGTTTTATGTTTACCGAAATTGATCCCCAATATATAAAAAATGACGATAACGATTTAAGAAAAAGATGGTTCCGCGACGATAAAAGCGGTTGCGATTTATTGATTTGGGTAAACAAGGACAGGCAAATAGTTAAATTTCAGTTTTGGAAAGATGAAGCGTTAATTGAGTGGAACATCGATAAAGGGCTGAAGACGGGGAAGATTGATCCCGCCACCGGAGGGTTTAAAAATTATCAGGCTTCCTTTTATCGTTATCATTTCGATTTCGATAAAAAAATTGTTCAAAATGTAAAAAATTTAATTAACGGCGTTATGGCTGAAGGCGAATCGCAGGAAATATTTAATCATATTGTCTTGGAACTGAATAATTTGGGATGATGCTTATGCCGGAGCTTCCGGAAGTTGAAACAGTTATAAGAGAGTTGCAAAAAGAGATATTATTTAAGACAATAATAAGCTATTCCGTATTCTGGAATAAAACTTTTGTCTCCGATAGCGAACATAAACTGAACGGGCTTACAATAAATAATATAACGCGTAAAGGTAAGTATATCATTTTTTCATTATCGCAATCTTTTCTTATAATCCACTTACGAATGACAGGTAACTTATTGATAAGCGATAGTATGGGAAATAAAAAGAAACACGATCGTGTTATCTTTGTTTTCGATGATAATAGTCAACTTGTTTTTAATGATATACGAAAATTCGGACGTATCTATCATACAGATAGACCGGAGAATATTCTAAGCAGGGTGGGAATAGACGCCTTGGACAGCCGTCTGACACCCAACTTGTTTTACGGCTTGCTACACAAAAGCAAAAGAAACATAAAAGCATTTTTATTATCTCAAGAATATATCTCGGGATTGGGTAATATTTATGTGGACGAATGCTTATTCAGAGCCGGCATAACGCCCTTTACAATCAGCGCAAATATTAGGCGGGAAAAAGCGCATGCGTTATTGGAGGTTATTAAAGAAATTCTCGAATTTGCCATTATAAATATGGGTACAACCATTTCGGATTATCGCGATGCATTTGGAAATTTCGGTTCCAATCAAAACTTTTTGAAAGTATATCAACGCGGCGGATTGCCTTGTTTCAAATGCGGTGCACCCATAAAACGAATATGGTATGCAGGACGAGGTACGCACTATTGTAATGTGTGTCAAAAAACATTTTAGTCCGAACTTGTTCTATATATCTATTTTTACTATATTTAACAAAATGACAATATGAAAATACGCGTACCGCAATGAGAAGGAAAATAATCACTCTGCTATCCGATTTTGGGACAAAAGACGGCTACGCAGGAAGTATGAAAGGCGTAATAAAAGCAGCGTTGCCTGAAGCGGATATTATTGATATATCGCATGATATCGCTCCGTTTGATGTTAACGAAGCCGCATATTGTTTGTATAGCTATTATTCGTCATTCCCGACGGGAACGGTTCATTTGGCCGTTGTTGACCCGGGCGTTGGAAGCGGACGTAAAGGAATTATTATAAAAACCGATAAATATTATTTTATAGGTCCGCATAATGGTCTTTTTAAACTTATATTGTATTTTGAAAAATGCAGCGTCTATGAAATTTTGATGGATGATGCCGTAAAATACAGCGCAACGTTTCATGGCCGTGATCTTTTTGCGCCGGCTGCGGCAAAAATAGCCGCCGGTTTGGATATAAATATGTTTGCCGACGAAATAAAAAAATTCAATATACCGTCAAGTTTATATAGTATTGATAAAAAAAATAGAGTAATAGCGGCAAAGGCTTTAACAGTAGATCGTTTCGGAAATATCATAACGCCACTGTCGAAAAATGATTTGCTTGCGTCGGATAGAAATATTGAAGAAGTAACGGTAAAAGGGATAAAATTAAATACAATTCGCTCGTTTTATGACGAAAATAAAAGAGGTCGTTTGCTCCTTTTATGGAATAGTCTGGGATTTTTGGAAATTAGCGCAAATCGCGCTTCCGCAGTGGAATTGATACAATTTAATAAAATCAGTGATACAATTCATATCAAACTGAAATAATAATATGCGAAATGCATTGCTTTATATTATTCAAAACTATAAACCGATATCGGTTTCCTTTATATTTTCGGTTGTTCTGTGGTTTGTGGTTAAAACGGATCAGGAATATACGATTAATCTGAACGCTGATTTAAAATTAAAAAGTCTGGCGCCGGATATGGTGCTACTTGAACCGATACCCGATAAAGTTCAGGTTAAGGTTCAGGCAAAAGGCCGTTCCCTGATTGCCGTTCGTTTTTATCGAAACAGTCTTAATCTTGAATTGCCTGATTTTAAAAAATCGGCGACTATAAATTTGGCAGAGTATATTTCTCAATTTAATTTTCCGGCGGAATTAAATATTAAGGTACTCGAAATATTGCACCCCAAAAAATTGAATATTAAAATAGATAAATTTTTATCAAAAAGGATTCCCGTTAAAATTAAATATGATATAAAGCCGCTTCCCGGCTATATATTATCCGGCCTAAAAAAACAAAATGACTCTATTTGGGTATCGGGCCCGCAATCTGTGGTGGCCAATACCCGCTATATTTACAGCGATTCTATCGTTGAGAAAGATGTAAAGTATCCTTTTGATATAGATGTCCGCCTACTTCCTCCCAAAAAAGAAGTTGTAGAAATATCCCCAAACAAAACAAACGTAAAATTCAATATCGAAAGGCTGGTGGAGCGCTCTTTCTATAATGTTCCGATCCAGATTGTCGGCGTACCTTACGGGTTTGAGGCTACGGCAACGCCCAAAAATATTTCGGTGCGCGTTAAAGGCGCAGAAAGCCGAATCGCCAAACTAAAGCCGATAGAAATTGCGGCCATTTTTAATTATGCAGCTTATTATAAGCATGGAGAAATAAAATACACCGTACAAATTCAATTGCCGCAAAATGTTGATTTGGTGGAAGTGAGTCCGGAGGAATTTCGATTAAATCTTAAGAGGAAAACAGAGTAATGATAATCCTTGGCGTGGAAACATCTTGCGACGAAACATCGGCCGCAGTAATTAAAAATAATCGGGTCTTATCCAATATTATTTCCTCTCAATTAATTCATTCCGAGTTTGGCGGCGTCGTACCCGAATTGGCCTCGCGCGCCCATATCCGTTTTATCGGGCCTATTGTAAAAGAAGCCATTAATAAAGCGAAAATAGTCCTTTCTGATATTGACGGATTAGCCGTTACCAACGGGCCAGGGCTGGTGGGGGCTTTACTGGTCGGTTTGAATTATATAAAAGGTTTATCGCTGGCCTTAAAGGTTCCCTTTATAGGCGTTAATCATATTGAAGGCCATCTTTACGGGACGCTGCTTTCGCAAGAGGAGTATAAATTCCCCATTATTTTTCTTGTGGTTTCCGGGGGACACACGCAAATCGTTTTGATGAAAACCGATCTAACTTACAATATAATTGGAAAAACAAAAGATGACGCTGTTGGCGAAGCTTTTGACAAAGGCGGTAAAATGCTTGGACTCGGCTATCCGGCGGGTCCGGTTATTGATCGATTGGCCAAAGCGGGAGATAAGCTTTTCCATAAATTTCCACACGGTTTATCAAAATACGATACATATGATTTTAGTTACAGCGGTTTAAAAACATCATTGCTTGTTTTTTTACAAGATAAAAGTAATGAGTACATTAGAGAGCATTTATCCGATATTTGTGCATCATATCAGGCGGCGGCTGTTGATGTATTAATTAAGAAAACAATCAAAGCCGCTGAAAAATATAATGTTGAGCGGATAGGAATTGCCGGAGGCGTAGCTGCCAACTCATATTTGCGGACTGAGTTGAAAAAAGCGTGCGATCTTAAAGGGAAAAAATTATATATTCCGGAGATGGTTTATTGTACGGATAATGCGGCCATGATTGCCCGCGTGGGATCGGAATATCTTAATCGAGGCGTTAGTTCGGAACAATCATTAAATGCTTTTCCTTCCATGAAATTGGCTTCCTTAAAGTGAGCGCATTATGAAGTTGTTAAAATTGCCAGAGTACATCAGTTTGAACATTCCCTTTATTTTCATTCTGCTAATAATCGCCGTATCCATTGTTATTTCTTATTATTTTTACAAAAAAACCGTTCCCGAAATATCAAATCGCCTTAAGTATTTATTGCTTATATTACGCTCTATAACCTTTGCGCTTCTTTTCCTTTTATTATTTTCGCCAAAACTTTCTCTAACTTTTGTAAAGGAGATTATGCCTAAAACAGCGGTATATGTTGATAACTCGTTTTCGATGAATCATGACGGAAACTTTGAGCAAGTAAAACAATTTGTTACATTAATTAGGCATAAATTATCCGATAAAAATATTTTTTGGTTTACATTCAATAATAACGTCAAACCTTTAGAACAGGATAGCTTAACGGCTAACGGTATCAGCACAGATTTTAACGCAATTTTTAAAAATGCTGAAAAAAATAAATTTGAAAAGATATTAATTATTTCAGACGGAAACAATACGGAAACTGGAAACTTTTCCAATCCGCCCATCCCGGTCATTACGGTTGGCGTTGGTAAAATTTCAAACGGTGCCGATATTTATATCGCCGATATCAGATACAATCCAATTGCTCGCTTAAATAAAGAGGAGACGATTGAAGTCCTTATTGGAAATAAAAACAGTAAGATTGATAAAAAAATTAAAATAAGTTTATTTAACGGAAAAAAATTATTAGCAACTAAAATGGCGGATGATATCCCGCCAGGAAGCGAACAAAGTATCGGTTTTAACTATACGCCGCATAAAACGGGGCTTGCTCGTTTTGCGGTCATTATGGATACGCTGCAAAACGAAGAAAACATAAAAAACAATAAAAGAACTTTTGTCCAAAGGGTTATACGAAAAAAAAGAAGCATCGGTTTATTTGTCGGGATTCCTGATTATGATAGCAAATTTATTAATCTATTGCTTTCACAGATGGAAGAATTTGATGTATATAAATTTATAGATAAAATTACGTCCGAAAATTCGTCCGAACGACTATTGGATAGTTTGGATGTATTATTCTTCTCCAATTTTCCCGGACCATATACGCGTCCACAAAGGTTAAAAAGCCTGAATAATTTATTGATAAAAAATCATCCTGGTGTAATAATCAAGACCGGCGAAAATACGGATTTAATAAAATTAAATGAATTTAAATCATGCTTACCATATACGTTGCCGCCTAAAAAAACATCTCCTTTGGAGTATAATGTTGCAAAAAGCGCCGATCCCTTAATGCTTCTATTTAAGGAATTGGTTTTGAATGATAAATTTTGGCAAAAATTACCCCCCGTAAAGGTTCTGTATAAAATAACCGATCCAAAACAGGGGTATAAAAGTATTTTAGACGGAATGAACGGCGCGTTAAAAATATCTTTAATCGGCGCGTATAAAAAAGGCCCCTATCGTTCCATCTATATAAACGGCGACGGTTATTGGCGATGGTATTTTACCCTGTCTCAATATGCGGATATTGCATCGGGATATCAAAAAATGCTCTCTAATTTTGTGTATTGGGCTTCTAACGCCGCTAAATTAAAGCAAATAACCGTAGATCCCGAAAACGGTAAACGTGTATTCAGCTTAGGAGAAAAAATCCGTTTAAACATTAGTCTGTACGATACTGATTTTGAACCCATAAGCGATGGTAATGTTGAAGTGAATGTTTCATGGAATAAACAGACCTTTAATATTGATGTTGAAAACGACAGTAGCGGTTTGTATTCTGCGGAATTTTATCCGCCGGGAGACGGAAAATATAGAATTAATGTAAG
>CAYRJN010000218.1:0-6153 GCA_964424545.1 uncultured Calditrichaceae bacterium | reverse complement strand
ATAGTTTAATAAATTTTTATTAAGGAGCGCTTAATGACTCATTCCAAAGTACAGAAATATATATTGTTATTGATTTTTATTGTTGCCGTCGGATTTATTTTTGTTAATACGGCTACCGCTCAAGATGCTGCGGGAGAACATCAGGCTGTGGCGGCGGAGCAAGCAGGCGGACTCGGAGAAGAACTGCCATTGTGGAGTATTATACCTTTTATCGGAATTTTATTATCGATAGCTTTGGGCCCCTTGTTATTTCCCCATTTTTGGGAAAAACATTTTCCTAAAATTTCCGCTATGTGGGCTTTGATATTTGCCGTGCCATTTCTGCTTGTTTATCACGGAGAAGCGTTTCATGAAATTGCGCATATCTATTTACTGGATTATATCCCCTTTATTATTTTATTGTGGGGTTTATTTACTGTTTCCGGAGGGATTCTTGTCAAAGGCTCGCTTAAAGGGACGCCGCAGATTAACCTGCTTATCATTTTAATCGGCACGTTACTGGCCTCATGGATCGGGACTACGGGCGCGGCCATGGTGATGATCCGTCCTTTGTTGCGCGCTAATGAAAAACGTAAATATAAGGTGCATTTGGTTGTCTTTTTTATTTTTCTCGTTGCCAATGTGGGCGGTTCTTTAACGCCTCTCGGTGATCCGCCGCTGTTTCTCGGATTTTTGCACGGCGTCAGTTTCTTTTGGACATTTCACCTGATTCCGGAAATGATGACCGTAACGGTTATCTTGCTTGTAGTGCTGTATATCTTTGAAATGTACTACTATAAAAAAGAAAATAAAGCCGAACTGGTCGACAACGAAGAAGAAGTGGGTATCAAAGTGGAAGGTTTGTTTAACTTACTGTTTCTCGTAGGAATTATTATCGGCGTGCTGTTCAGCGGTATGGCGCATATAGGACATATAAATGTTCTCGGCGTTCATATGGCTGTGCAAAATATCATACGTGACTTATGGATTGTGTTGATGGGATTGTTATCGCTAAAGTTGACCGCTAAGGAAATTCGTAAAGGAAACGATTTTAACTGGTTTCCCATTCTTGAAGTGGCTTATCTGTTTGCCGGAATTTTTATGACCATTATTCCCGCTTTGGCTATTCTTAAAGCGGGCGAACATGGCGCTTTATCGGCTTTGGTTGCCGCCGTTGAAAAAGAGATACACTATTTTTGGGTAACGGGAGGGCTTTCCAGCTTTCTCGATAACGCTCCGACCTATTTAACTTTTTTTAACAGCGCACTTGGAAAACTCGGTTTAACGGAAGAACAGATACGCGCAGCCTTTGTAGCGGGCAATATAAACCAGATCTATCCCGAATTTATCAAATACTTAACAGCCGTTTCCATTGGCGCTGTTTTTATGGGCGCCAATACCTATATCGGCAATGCGCCTAATTTTATGGTGAAGTCCATAGCGGAAGAATCCGGTATTGAAATGCCCAGTTTCTTCGGTTATATATTTAAATATTCATTACCGATTCTTATACCGACTTTTGTTATTATTTCTTTTATATTTTTGATTTAAAATTGTGAGAATGCGTTGTATTGATTATAATGCCTAATAGGTAAAATTATTTTGAATGTAATACAATAATCCCTCTTACCATTAAGAGGGATTATTGTATATGGCGGGATAAATGGCAGAAAAAATAAGTAAATATAGGATCTCGGTTCTACCTGAAAATCTGGCTAATAAAATTGCCGCCGGCGAAGTCGTGGAACGTCCTGCCTCGGTGGTTAAGGAGCTGGTTGAAAATGCTATAGACGCCGATCCCACAAAAATTGTTATTCAAATTGAACAGGCTGGTAAAAAGCTGATTAAAGTGGTAGACAACGGCTATGGTATGAGCGCAGAAGATGTTCAACTGGCTTTTGAGAGGCACGCCACCAGTAAAATCCGTTCCGAAAAAGATTTGTATAATATTGATACGCTCGGTTTTCGGGGTGAAGCGCTTCCCAGTATCGCCTCCGTTTCGCAGATAGAGGTAAAAACCAAACGCAGGGATGAAGCGGTTGGGAGTCTTTACATCATAAACGGTGGAAAACCGCAAGCCATACGTAAAACTGCAGCTAATGTCGGAACGACAATAAGCGTAAAAAATTTATTTTTTAATACACCTGCGCGGCGTAATTTTTTACGTTCCGATAACGCTGAAAGTCAACAGATTTTAACTACGCTTAAACGTTTCTTTTTATCTTATCCCGATATTCATTTTGAGTTATGGATCGAAGATAATCAGATTTTTAATTTGCGGGACGAGGGCATTGAAGAGCGCGTAAAAGCCATATTTGGTGATCAGGTTTTTCGCGGCTTGATTCCTTTTAAAAACGAATTGGGCGGTATGGAAATTTCCGGTTTTATTAGTCGTCCCGATGTCGTGCGCAAATCGCGGGGACATCAGTATATTTTTCTAAACGGCCGGCCGATTTTAGATAAGTCAATCAGCCATGCCGTTTTTCAGGGCTACGCCAATTTGATATCGCCGGGAGAATATCCCATATATTGTTTGTTTCTCGATATGGATCCGGCCTCTGTTGACGTTAATGTGCATCCCACCAAAATGGAAGTTAAATTTTCCAATGACCGCACTATCTATTATTTTGTAATAAACAGCATTCAAAGCGCATTGAAGAAAGAAAATGTTATCCCTGAAATTAGTAAAAGGCCGTCGGGAAACGCCATGACTTATTATTCCGGCGGCGATACAAATAGGAAGCCCGGCGAAATACTAAACGAACTTAAAGGACGCCATACACAAATGGCCCGTCCCCTTGGTTCCCAGATGAGTTTAAGTTATTTCAAACGCCAAGAGAATCAAGATTCCGACCGGCAAGAAATTGACTCTTTTAGCGAGCAGCCTTCAAGCATCGTGCATAAAGCCGCGGATGAAAAAGTGGATGTGCAGTTCTGGCAGCTACATAATCGCTATATTATTTCCGAAATTAAAAGCGGCATGGTAATTATCGATCAGCATGTGGCGCACGAGCGTGTGTTATACGAACGCATGCTTAATGTTCTTAAAGGCGGCGGACATATCGCCAGTCAACGGTTGCTATTTCCGCAAAAAATCAACCTTTCGTATGATGATTTTATGGTTTTTAAAGATATATATCAGATTTTAAACGATATCGGTTTCGGTATAAAAGTGTTCAGCGGAAATACGGTTATTATTGAAGCTATGCCGTCCGATGTGAAAGTAGGACGAGAATCTCAGATTTTGATGGATATTATCGATTATTACCGCAATCGTCCGCTTAAAGATTTTGATCGCACGGAAAAAGTAGCGGCGGCCTACGCATGCAAGAACGCCGTTAAATCGGGCGATGTGCTTACGCAGGCTCAGATGCAAAACTTGGTTGATCAATTGTTTGCCTGCGATTCGCCTTTCTTTTGTCCACACGGAAGGCCGATAATCGTTACCATGGATTTAGAAGAGCTCGATCGTAAATTTAAGAGAATTACTTAATCTTTAAACGGTAATAAAATGAAACCTACCGTTATCTTTATTGTCGGACCGACTGCAGCAGGAAAAACGGCTCTTTCTCTTTTACTTGCGGAAAAATTACAAGGTGAAATCGTTTCAGCCGATTCGCGCCAAATCTATAAATATATGAATATAGGAACGGCAAAACCGTCTAAAAAGGAGTTGGCGCAAGTTCCTCATCATTTTATTGATATTCTTGAACCCGACGAAGAATATAATGTCGGAAAATTTTTCAAAGATGGGCGAGAAACCATATCAAAGATATTTTCCAAAGGAAAAACGCCTATTGTAACGGGCGGTTCCGGTTTGTATATCAGAGCATTAATCGATGGCATCTTCAACGCTCCTGAGATCAGTCCTGCAATAAGAAAAATCGTTTTAAGCGATCTTGAACGGCATGGAAGCGCCTATCTATATAAAAAATTATCGGAAATCGATCCGCGTTATGCGTCTAAAATATCCGCCAATGATCCGCAGAGAATAACCCGAGCGTTAGAAGTCTATTTAAGCAGCGGGATTCCTTTTTCTCAATGGCATCATAAAAAGACGGATAAGGCGCAATTTAAACCTTTGATGTACGGCATTACTATGGATAGAGCCGAACTTTATACGCGTATAAACAAGCGGGTCGATAGGATGTTAACTATAGGCTTGATTGAGGAAGTAAAAGCGTTGCAAGAAAAAGGGTTTGGCGCCTCATTAAACGCTTTAAAAACCGTGGGCTATAAAGAAGTGTTCCAATATTTGGATAGACGGCTTGATTATGATACAATGATTGAAAAAATAAAACAAAATACACGCAATTATGCCAAACGGCAAATCACCTGGTTTAAAAAAGAAAAACGAATTCACTGGATTAATATGGAAGACGAAAAACAAAAGACAGCGGCGGCTGATAGTATCATAAAAAGATATGAACGGTAAATTAGAAAAAATATCTTTAATGGTATTATTTGAGTAGTTTTTGATAACAATTTTAAATTTTCAAATTATCCTGCTTTTTTATAACTTTGTTTTATGATCCTAATCGACAATACAATATCGCGTAATCCCTCTTATAATCTGGCTTTGGAAGAAGCGCTTGTTCGTCAAAAAGACGATCAAAAGGCCTATCTTTTAATCTATATAAACGATTCGTCGGTTATAATCGGCCGTCATCAAAATATTTATGAAGAGGTCAATTTAAAATATTGTTATGATCATAATATTCCCGTTTTGCGGCGAATTTCAGGCGGAGGGGCGGTTTGGCACGATTCGGGTAATCTTAATTTTAGTTTTATTAATAATAACTCTGCGCAATTGGTAAATAATTATTACCCTTTTCTGCAGCCTGTTATTTCTGCTTTAAAAGAATTGGGGCTGAATACCGAACAAAGCGTTAATAATGATTTGTTTATCGATGGTAAAAAGATCTGCGGCACGGCTCAATTTACCGCTAAGAATAGAATGCTTACTCACGGAACGCTTCTTTATAACTCGGATTTGAATAAAGCTAATGCTGCGCTAAAATCGCCTCTTCGTCCGTATTTTACTTCAAAATCAAAAAAATCCCGACTTAGTCCAATTACCAATATGATAAATTTTTTTGATGAAAATCGAGGAATAGGGCTTTTCAAGGAACGTTTAATTAAAGCCTTGTATGAAAATAAGACGATTACGAAAAGGGCGACGCTGAAAAATGAAATATTGCAAACGGCCGCTAAGTTACAAAATGAACAGTATCGAAATTGGGAGTGGAACTACGGACGCTCGCCCGGCTCAAATTTTATACGCAAAACCGATATCGCTTCCATCATAATTAAAGTGAATAAAGGGCGGTTTTCAGATGTGCGTATAACCAGTAATATTATAAGCGCTAAAGAAATTAATACAATTGAAAACTTGTTTAATGGTAAAAAGTATGATATTTTATCCATAACGGAAATTACGAATAGAATCAAAAAATTGAATAAATCAAATATAAATTGGAAAGTTTTGTTGAGCGAATAGGAGGAAAAATGCAGGGAATTACCATCATTACGGGCGGAGGAAGCGGTATCGGCCGGGCATTAACGCACCGTTTTTGCGCCGAAGGTCATACTGTTTTGATATGCGGAAGGCATTTACAAAAATTGTCGCAAACGAAACAAAAATATCCCGACCTAATACACATATTACGCAGCGATATCAGTATGCAGGGGGATCGGGCAAATATAAAAAATTATGTGGAAGTGAATGGATTTAGCGTTAATTACCTGATACATAATGCCGCCGTACTGCAACCTGTAAAACCTCTAATGGATATGAATCTGGCCGAATGGCGGGATCACCAGGCCGTTAATGTTGAAGGACCGCTTTTTCTGACGCAAACGTTACTGCCCCATCTAAAAGACGGCAGAATTTTGCATATCTCATCCGGAGCCGCGCATCACGCTTATCAGGGCTGGGGCGCTTATTGTACCTCCAAGGCTGCGCTTTATATGATTTATCAAGTATTGAAAGACGAATTAAAAAAGCATAATATACGGATCGGCAGCATCCGACCTGGTATTGTGGATACGCCTATGCAGGATGAAGTGCGCGCGGCAAACCCCGACGTCTTTCCTGAATTGCAGCGTTTTGTGAAGTTGAAAAATAGCGATCAGTTGATTAAACCGCAAGCGGTGGCGGATTTTATTTTCGAT
>CAYRJN010000217.1:0-6153 GCA_964424545.1 uncultured Calditrichaceae bacterium | reverse complement strand
ATTATTATTGAAAGAGATAATCCATAATCATTCACAGGTTACCCAAATGGTCGATCTTACATGGGGAGAGCGCGTAGGACTTGGCGTTTGGGCCTTCTTACATTGTGATTTCGCCGCAATTCAAAAAAATGGTCATGATTATTTATCGATAGTGTTTCCCAAAGAAACTATCTCCGGAGGTTTAGAGCTCTTAGTTGGAGAAGATAATGATACTTATCTTGTTAACTATGATGATATAAAAGTGGAATTATCTATTAAGCAGAGTAGTGGGAATTTACCTGAAAGTGATTTTATTCCTGATAAAACCGTATCTGTAAAACGGGAAGAGCTGAATAAAGGGATTTACCGGGGCGCTTTGAGAGCCGCAGGAATATTAATTGAGAATATGATGCCGCCGAAAACCGACGGCATAGAGCGAAAATGGGGTAAAGGAATATTAACCTATGTTAACGGTAATCGCGTTTTTATCGCTTCCGGAACGCACAGAGAGATAGGCGAGGCACATGGAACGCTATTAAAAGATGAAGTTCGAAAGATGGTGGACGCTACTTTATATACCGTCGGCTGGGCTTATACCATTGAACGCGGCGTATGGTTTGCCGATGAAATGAGAAAGGCTTATAAGCGATTAGAATCCTTCATTCCACAAAAATATAAAGACGAGATGGAGGGTTTGGCTGAAACTTCCGGTATTCCGCTTGAAGAGATTCATCTGACCAATGTATTTCCGGCCTTATTTCATTGTTCCGGTTTCGCTGTATTTAATGATGCGACGGTAGAGCGAAAACTATATCATGGTAGAGTTTTGGATTATATGGTCGGAATCGGATTACAGTATCATGCCGTTGTCTATATTTTACATCCGAAAGGCAGTAATGCTTTTGCCAATGTGGGTTTTGCCGGTTTTATCGGCTCGGTTTCGGGTATGAACGACAAGCAGGTCGCTTTCGGTGAAATGGGCGGCGGCGGCGTTGGTGATTGGGACGGTATGCCCATGGCCTTTTTAATGCGCGAAGGATTAGAGACGACAAATAATTTGGACGAGGCGGTTAATTTATTTAAAACAACACCGAGAACTTGCGAGTATTATTATGTAATATCCGACGGTAAAATTCCCGATGCCCGCGGGCTGGCTACATCTCCCACACGATTTGATGTCATTCACCCCAATCAGTATCATAAGCAATTGCCTCATCCTGTAAAGGATGCCGTATTAATGTCTGCCGGCGATCGTTACGAAGAGCTTGTAAAACGGGTTAAAAAGAACTATGGGAAAATTGACGCCGAAAAAGCGATTCGTTTGATGGACAGACCGGTAGCCATGAAAAGCAATCTGCATGATGTCTTATTTGCTCCGCAGTCATTGGAATTTTGGGTGGCCAACGCCGGCGCTCATACGCCGGCCTGTAATGAGCCTTATACCCATTATTCGCTTAAAGCGCTGTTGGATTTGATTAAATGATGTTAAAAAATGAAAGGTTCTTTAGCGCTTTAAATAGAGAGTCGATTTTTATTATGATGAAGTATTCTAATTGGCTAATTCAAAATTTGCTTCGCCCAATTGTCAGTTCGATCCGCTACCGTCTTTGCGGAATCAAGATGACAAGCTTCAAATATTTTCGTTAGCCTATCCCTAAGTTCTTAATTGGTGTAGTGCAGGTTATCAAATAAACCGGACAAGCCCACGCCGCAGGTGGGCAAGCTGCACCGGAAAAGGACAGGCCATGCTCATTTGATCGAAATTGTATCAAATACGTGAAAGAAAAATCAAAGAATCTAATATAAATGTATTAATGTCGTCATTTTTACCCACTAAACGTGCGAAAGAGTCAAACATATGCTATTCAAAATGAGAAAAATTGTTTATGTTATTATATTGCCGAGTCTGTTTAACTTTTCGGTAATAAAGGGGCACAGTAGAAATATATTTGCTATGGGAAGTTCAAATGCCTTGTCCCCCGAAATAGCAATAGATAAAAATAGCGAAAAAACTATTGATTTGCGTCATGCCGTTATTGTAACGGTAGACAATAGCAGTGTTGTTAAAACGACGCAGCGCATGCTTACGGAAGAGATTGCCAAACGCACCCTAATAGCCCCGGTCAATGCAAAAACTCTTGATAATAAAGCTACTCCTGTTATTCTCCTTTGCAAAGTTGACAAAGTTCCGGAGCAATTGAAAGAATTTGTTAAGGCAATGAACGTTCCCGAAAAGGCGGAAGGCTTTGCCATTGCGGTGACAAAAGATAAATTTCCAATCGTCGTGCTTGCAGGGAGAGATGAACGAGGCGTTTTTTACGCCGCAGGCAAACTCCTCCTGAACATGAAGATGAAAAGAGGTTTTGTCGAATTATCCAAAAACTACAAGATCGCAACGGCTCCGCGTTATCCGCTTCGGGGACACCAGATCGGCTATCGCGCCCTATCGCATTGCTACGATGCCTGGACGCCGGATATGTACGAGCAATACATGCGTGAATTGGCCGTGTTCGGAGCCAACGCTTTTGAGACATTCTTCGGAAAACCGGATGAAAAAAGAGGGCCACTTGCCAAGGTAACTTTTGGGGAGATGACAAAAGCCTGGTCTCGTATTTGCGCCGATTACGGATTTGAATTTTGGATATTTGACGAAGCGATTGGCGGAGACGGGAAATCCGACGAAGAGACGGAAAGAATTATCCGAAATAAACTGACGATGCTTCGTAATATCGGTCATCTCGATAATCTCTTCCTTACCGGAGGCGACGGCGGCTCTTCTCATAAACGCCCTGATCTTATGTTCGAATGGACAGGGCGTTTTGCCAAAGAAGCACGAAAGATACATCCCGCTTTGGGTATCTGGGTTTCCAACCAGGGGTTCGCTCCCGAACTTAACAACCGTTTTTTCGAGTATCTGCAACGCTGGCGGCCGCAGTGGTTAACCGGCGTTGTTTACGGCGCCTGGTCGCGCATTTTGTTGGATGAACAGCGTGCCAGAACGCCTGAGCAGTATCCGATTCGACGTTACCCGGATATAGGTCATTGTGTGCGCAGCCAGTATCCCGTTGCCGCATGGGATCGCGCCTTTGCACGCACACTGGGCCGCGAGCCCTTTGCGCCCAGCCCCGTATGGCAGGCGCGTATTCACAGCCTATTTGACGAGTATGCCGACGGTTTTATAACCTATTCTGACGGCGTAGGCGACGATGTAAATAAGTTCGTGTGGACGGCGCTTGGTTGGGAGCCCGATCGAGATTTGGACGACATTTTACTTGACTATTCCCGATTTTTCTTTGGTTGGGATATTGCGGAAAAAGTAAGGGAAGGACTTTATCGTCTTGAAGAAAACTTCAACGGACCCTTATCAGAAAATGAAAGCGTAGAAAAAACTTTTGCTCTCTGGAAAAGCTTGGAAGATAATGTGGATTCGCTTTTATTGGCCAATTGGCGTTTTCAGGAATGTTTATTGCGTGCATATTATGACCAGTATACCCGATTGAGGCTGCTTAAAGCAAATGATATTGAGGATAGAGCATATTCGGCGTTACGTGAGGCCAAATCAATTGGCGTAGAGAAAGCGATTGACGAAGCGCGCAGCATTTTAGCGGAATCCGATCAGGATAACAATACCGATATACTAAAGAAACGCATTGTTGAATTGGGCGCCGAACTTTTTAAAAGTATTGGTGCGCAGTTGGACGTTGAAAATTACAAGGCTTTGAGGGCGGAACGCGGCGCCGTTCTGGATTTTCTGGATACGCCGCTGAATAATAAACTATGGCTTAAGAAAGAATTAAACGCCATTATCAGCGGACGCTTTACGGCCAGCATGCCGGAAGGTAGGGTCGACGGCGATGTGAGACTGATCCGTCTGAATCGCGTAATAAATTGGGAAAACCCCGGCCCCCGGCGGTTTTTACGACGATCTCGGTTGCGCATGGAAACAGCCGCATTTGATTAAACCCATATCCTTGCAGAACGATCCGGCCGGCGTCACAACGCCGCGAGAGGATCATACTTTTGCCGCTCCCGACGATTCCAGCCGTCTTTCATGGCTCGATGTTGAAGAAGCCCTCAACGCCGCTCCCCTCGTCTTGCGTTATGACGATCTTGATCCCCATACCTATTATCATTATCGCGTCCGCGTTACTTATCTTGGCCGCTATAATGCGACGGTGCGTCTTATCGCCGACGGAAAATACGAAATACACGGCGCTTACGGACACAGCCTGCGAGGCGCCCGTTATGCGGCAGGATACGGAGATGCCGCTGCCGTGATAAAACGCAAAGGAAACGGCTCTACGCCCGTAATTACGCCGTTGGAGTTTGTGATCCCCAAAGCGGCAACACAGGATGGGGTACTTGAACTTTCCTGGCAACGACTCACCGGCCGCGGAACACAGATAGCGGAAGTTTGGCTTATCAAATGTGAACCGTAAAAATGGTATCATAAAAAAGCGGATTATACATTTGAAAAAGCATACTCAATGGCGTATGTAGATTCTTTTGGATTCAATTGATATGAAAACGGGTAAATATTGAAGGCGTCATATTGTCTAAGATGTTTACTTTTTAAAATAGGGAAACAAATTATGATAAAATCACTTTTCATAACGACTCTTTTTATTAGCGCGACGGTTTTAGGGCAAGATTTTGATGTTAAAAATATTCGTATTGATGGTAAATTTAAGCTTCCTAATGTCATAGCGCCGTTGGATTATGAGGATGATTTGATTTACAAAACAAACGCCGGCAAGTATTTGCCTGTAAAAGACGATATCTTTACGGAGCATATCCGCGCGACGCTTACGCAAAATGAGAAAGAAAAAATAAAAAAATTATTTCAATCTAATATAAATGAAATACAACGGACAAAATATTCCGGATTAGTTAGTGATGCCGTTACATCCATACTGAAAAAAGACGATGAAGTATGGATAGCAACCACCGGCGGATTATATTTCTATGACTTGGCAACAAAAAAATTGACAAAACCAGATTGCTATGGCGTCGACGGACCGCTTTCAACCCATATTTCAGATATGGCTATGGACAGCAAGGGTACTATATGGATCGGGACTCCTCTTGGTTTGAATGCGGTAAAACAGGATGGTTCATGGTCCTCAATCCAAGGCAGGGACGGGCTGCCTGTGGAAGAAATTACGGCGCTCGCTATTGATAAAAACGATAGGATATGGATAGGAACTACGCAAGGCGCCATTCTATATACACCGTATGAAGATGGACGACAATGGCGCTATCGCGCAGGAAAGCGATATCTTATCAATGACAATATCTCCGATATAGCTATTGCGGAAAAAGGTATGCCTGTATTTTTTAAAACCAAGGAAGGTATAAGTAAAATAGACGCCGTTGAAAGGACGCTAAGAGAAAAGGCGGATATTATTGAAGCTCGCCTGAATAAATGGCACAGGCGTATGGGCTTGGTTGCGACGTGCGTATTGGATGACGCCGAGAATCCAACATCGGTGACAATTCCGGATAATGATAATGACGGGTTGTGGACATCTTATCATGTTGCAGCTATGTCGTTAGCCTATGCAACTACCGGCGACAGCGCATATCTCAAATCGGCAAAAAAAAGCATGCATGCCATGATCATGCTTCAGAATGTTTCCGGTATTCCAGGACTAATAGCGAGAAGCGTGGTTTCCATCAAAGAGAGGTCGCAAAAGAGCGAGCAATGGAGAGAGTCGCCAGACGGCAGGTTATTGTGGAAGAGCGACGCTTCAAGCGATGAAATGGATGGACATTTCTTTGCTTTTTATACCTATTGGGAACATATTGCCAAGCATGATCCCGAAGAAGCGGCGCTTATCAAAAAACAGGTAAGCGACATAATGAATTATTTAATTGATAATAATTATCGACTTATTGATTGGGATGGCGAAAGAACAACTTGGGGGTTTTGGAATCCTGAAAATCTAAACGACAATCCCGAACATTATATGGAAAGCGGATTAAATTCGGCGCAAATTCTTTCCTTCCTGAAAGTATCCTGGTATATTACCGGAAATGATAAATACAAAAAACACTATGACCGCCTGATTACAAAATACGGGTATCTCGGCAATGTGCTACTTGAAAAGAAAGTGTTTCCCGATGCCAATAACCATTCCGACAATCAACTTGCTTTTGTAGCGCTTTACCCCT
>CAYRJN010000216.1:0-6180 GCA_964424545.1 uncultured Calditrichaceae bacterium | reverse complement strand
AAAAATACCGGTATTAACTCGGCCACAGGCGTCACAATTCCAGTGCGTCCAACCTGCCAGATTATCTTTTCAATCTTTGTTTCGACTTTTTGCGCTTTAAATTTGTAAGCTATCGCCCAGCGGGGATTTTTAGCCGTCGCTCCCAACCTTTGTTGTTGCTGCAAATCATTAATTTTAACGACGACTCCGTCGATTTCATATTCCAATTCCGCGCGTTTTTGCTCCCAATATGCCACATAATCAAGGACTTCTTTTATATCGCGGCACAGTTTATAATGGGGATTCACTGAAAAACCCGCTTTTTCCAATAGACGTAAATTCTCAAGATGGTAACGATTGCGCTTTACGTCTTCATTGGTTTGCAATTGATAGGAAAACATCTGCAAACCTCTTTGCGCCACTTCCGCCGCATCTTGAAGTTTTAGCGTACCAGCCGCGGCATTCCTTGGATTTACAAAAAGATTCTCACCTTTTTCCCTGCGCTGTTCGTTGATTTTATAAAACCGCTCAAGGGGCAGGTAAATTTCTCCTCGTATTTCAAAAAGCTTGGGAAAATCCATAGTATCCATAATTTTCAAGGGTATTGATTTTATTGTGCGGACGTTGTTTGTGATATCGTCCCCCTGAATACCGTTTCCTCGCGTTGCGCCACGCACAAGCAAACCTTTTTCATAAAGCAGACTTACCGCCACGCCGTCGATTTTCAGCTCCGCCACATACTCAACTTTTTCTCCCCCACCCAGTAGTGAGCGGACACGATTGTCATATTCAACAAATTCATTTTCATTATACGTATTGGATAGGGAAAGCATTGGGAAAAGATGCTCTACCGTCTCAAATTGCTTGGTAGGCTCGCCGGAAACTCGTTGCGTCGGCGAATCGGGCGTAATCCATTCCGGATGCTCTTCCTCAATCTCTTGCAATCGTTTATATTGCTCGTCATAATCAAAATCGCTTATCGTCGGTTCCGCAAGCACATAATATTCGTAATCATAACGATTGATTCGTTCTTTCAAAAGCCTATATTCGTCAATTAAACTCATTATTCTCCTTTTCATATTTATCCCGCATAATATAAAATGAGATGTAATCTCAAGCAATAGCCTTAAAATAAATATCTATAGAATATTATCTGAACAAAGGTTTGCTTTCTTCGTTTAAGAAGAGTTAAATGCAATCGCGCTTATGAAGTCTTCCGTATTGATTTTATGGCTTAATATCATTAGTTTACAAATACAAAATGGAACCAATCGGATAAAATGAAAAAACAAAAATTTCAATATTTATTATGGATCGTTTTAATTGCAGCCGCTTGCACTAATCCTTTCACGACGCGCGATCCGGAAGAACCCACGGGCGGCTCGTCGGCGGAGATATACGAACCGGCTCTTGAGCCTTATATCGTCATTAAAAACTTTTCTCGTTCTATTGAGCAGAAAAACATCACTAAATATATGGAAAATTTTCAAGACGAAACCGTCGACCCAAGGCATAAATTTCGTTTTTTACCGGAAAAATATTATCTTGAAGAATTTACACGCAGTTGGACGTTAATGGATGAATATGATTATTTTAACGCCTTAATTCATTCGGGAACAAGTGATTTCCCCCATATTAAGTTTGAGATTGCCGATTCGGCTATTGTATTATCGCCTATTAATGTCTCGGCCAGCGACGACTCCTTGGTCACCAATAATTTTAAGTATCGTCTCGTTGTTGAGTATCCGGATCATACGGATGAATATTCCGCCACAATGATTCTGCGTCTTGCCAAATCTACAATTTCGCCGGAATATTGGCATATTTATTATTGGCGGGACTATGCAATAGAAGATAATTACGAAAAAACATGGACATATCTTAAACTAAAATCGGTCAGCGGAAAAAGTTCGGGATAGAATTGTCCGGTTAATATTGCGTTAATGCTACGGAATTTCAATAAATAACAGATGCGCCATTTTTATCAATCAATTTTCAGCAGCATATTACTGCCGCTTATTAACGGATTCCATAATATGTTCAAACAAAATTTTTATAATATTGAAAATTTTGTTAATTTAACAAACATGAGTTTAATAATAAAAAGCACGTTGCTTATACCGCTTTTTATTTTGTTTTCGTGCGTTAACCCTTTTGCTCCTAAGGAGACGGATGAAGTACACGGTATCAGTGATATTATTACCGATCAGCGTAGCCCGGAAGATGTGCTGATAAATTTCAGGTATGCCTATAATTTTAAAGACTCGCTTGTTTACAGCGATCTCTTAGATAACAGTTTTCTGTTTATATCCAAAAATTATTCAACCGATCCGGTAACGGATATAACCTGGGGACGCGATATTGATATTAAAACAACGGTGGGGCTATTTCATCATTTTCAAACAATAAATTTGATGTGGGGCGGCACGATATTTCATTATTATTCGGATGACAGCACCGAATCGGAAATAAAAAAAACGTTTCAGCTCACTCTGAACGGCGGCAAAGATATCCCCGCGCTTAACGGTGAGGCGTTGTTTTACTTTAAAAAAGAAGAGAACGGTATTTGGCGCATTTCACGTTGGGAAGATTTATCCACTTTTTAAAAAGTTTGGGAGGAAAGAATGTATCGTTTGGCAATAGATATAGATACCGTTGCCTATGTAAGAAACTTACTTGACGGACGCGAACCTGATCCTGTTCATGCCTTGATTTTGGCGGAAATAGGCGGAGCGGAAAGCATCGTATGCTACCTGCGAGACGATTTGCGCACCGTAAATGAACGCGATATTGCCATATTCAAACAGATTGTGAAAACATATCTCAATATCCGCACCAATCTGACGGAAGATAATATTCACAAATTACTTCGCCTAAAACCCGATATGGTAACCTTTGTGGCGCCTGGCGCTGCTGATACGATCGAACCGATTGCTATGGATTTGAATATATATTTCAGCGAGATTCAAAAATATATCGCCGAACTGCGAACAAACGGCATATTAAGCTCTGTTTTAATAGAACCTGAAATCTCACAGATTAAACTTGCGGGCAAACTTGAATTTGATTATGTGGAACTCAGCGCTAAAACGCTTATCGAAGCGGAGGATATGAACAGCGAAGTTGAAATGATTGAACAGTTATCGGGTATCTCTCTTGCCGCCGGTAAATTGGGAATCGGAGTTAATATTTCCGGGAATATCCGATACGACAACATCAGAGATATTAAACTGATTGATAACATCGAAGATATCGTTATTGGGTCGCCAATTTTCAACAAAGCGCTATCAATCGGTTATGAACAAGCTGTCCGTGATTTTATATCGCAACTTTAATGCAACTTATCCGGTAATACAATGAAATCATTAAATAAATTTCCTTATATATTTACATTATCGATTTTTTTTACGCTCGCTTTGCATGCCGAAGAAAATCTTCATCTTATTAAATGGGGAGAGCTCCCTTCTCATGACGAATATATAGACGTAACGACGCTTTACGATAATCCGACATGGCAAATTTCCGTATCGGGAGAGAACTGGCAAAAAGTCACCATCCCCTTCTATGTTACCGATATTGCCGAATTCAGCGTTAAATGCAGTTTTCCCTATAATGACGCTGAACAAGGCAATGCTATATATTTGATTAGCTACGGAATAAAAGGCATTGCGCGTATCTATCTTAATAATACGCTGATTCATTACCAACCTAATAATTACGCTCCCTTTAAAATAAAAATCGAAAACGGATTATTAAAAGAACAAAATAATCTGAAAATTGTAATACACAAGCCATCGAAAGCGGACGAAGGCTTCCCTGCGTTCGTAAAACAATTTTCGGAAAAACAAGCCTTAGGCATCACACGCCCTATATTTCTTGCGAGAAAAAAACAAAACGATATTCATATCATACGCGTTATGCTGGCCAAACAAAATAACGATTTTTTTGCCGCTTACTCTTATCGTTTAAATTTTAACGCGCCAATCCCCAAGTTCAAAGGGAAAGTAACCGTTGAAGAAGAGTTGCTCGATCAGAATAACAAGCGGCTTTCCATACGTTTATTCAACATGGACACCACTTCGCTTAAAAACTTGATAAGCAGTAAGGTAAAAATAAATGAAGACGCCCTCTGGAGCATGGATTCCCCGAAATGGGTTAAACTTAACATTACGCTTAAAAAAAATTACAGCCGCTTTTTTAACGCTCAAAAATCCTTTGCTTTGCGAGACTTATCTTATAAAAGAAACCGTATCTTTTTAAACGATAAACCTATTATCATAAAAGGTATTAATTATTATGAAAATTTAACGCGTTTTAGCAGCGCGAACGAGCTTTATAAACGGATTAAAGAGGATTTTAATTTCATAAAGCAGGCGGGATTTAATGCTTTGCGTCTGCCCCACTATCTTCCGGGTAAATATATCGTACAAACAGCCGACTCTCTCGGACTTTTGATCTTTTCGGAACTGCCGATTCAGCGTTTGCCAAAAGAGCTTTTTCTAAATGACAACCTGCTTGAAAATAGTATCTCAACTTTAAACCGGCTTGCCGAATTTTACAACAACAATCCCTCTTTTGCAGCAATAGGCTTAAGCACGGAAATAGCGGCTCATAATGCTTCCGCGCAAAAGTTCATTTTGATTTTAAAAGGAATCGTAGCCAATAAATTAAATTGCCTTTCCTATATTTCTCCCATACCGACAAAATATTTCCCTACCGAGAAATTAGCTGACTTTTATTTATTGGATATTTATCGACCTCTCGAAGACTACGCATCTAATATACAGGATTATACTCTGGCCGGAAAAATTGCCATAAACAATCCTGAAGTTATTTATAAATGGGATAACGATATCACCGGCCAAAAACATTTAAAATTTCTAAACTTGGAAATCAAATCGGCCGTTAATCGAGCCAATCTAAACGGCGGATTTATTGAAAGTTTTAGCGATTGGAAAATGGAATATGCTTTAAGCACAACAATAAGCAGCAAATTTCCTTATATTTTTCCATCAGGTCTGTTTTCCATAAACGGTAAAAAAAAAGCATGGATAGATAACCCGAATAAATTATGGCAGGATAATTCTTACGGTGGATTATTAAATTATTCAACCGACAAATCTACGAACTTTTTTTCCATTTTACTCTTTTTTACAACCATTATATTTTTTGCTTTTGTCCGTCGGCAATATCGATTGCGCGAAAATTTAAAACGATCCATTTATCATCCATACGGTTTCTTTGTCGATATACGAGAGAGGCGTATCATTCCGATTTTCAATTCTATTTTAGTAGGCCTTTTTACGACGCTTATTACCGCTTCCTTTCTTGGCGCCTATGTTTATTACTATCACGATTCATATTGGATACAAGAGATGCTTTCTGTTATTTTTATCGACAAGTCTTCCTTTAATTACTACCTTTCCGTTAGTTCCTCTCCATGGAAAATCTTATTGACAATTAGTCTAATTCTATTGGCGTTTCCATTTATCATTAGTCTTATTTTAAAATTTTTCGGCTTTTTCAGCCGAGAACGGTTTCGCTACAGGCAGGGAGTCGCCATCTCTTTCTGGAGCGCTATACCGTTTCTTTTTATGCTCCCCGTCAGTTTTGTCGCTTATCATCTGATGCAATACGATTTAGCGCAACGATATTTATTATATATTTTTATAATCTTTTTTATATGGACGCAGTTCCGTTTGATCAACGGCATCCGCGTTCTGTTTATCATCAAAACAGGAAAAGTTTTTACATGGATGCTTATATCCTACACTATTCCGCTTGTAGTTTTTTGGCTAATATTGAATCCAAAGCATTTTTGGATTGAATATTTAAAATTACTATTTTCTTCCCGTGCGCTGTTTTAAAAGCGGCTTGGCGGAAAATTATTTTTTTCGGGGAAAACTAAAGCTGAATATAGTTTTCCTTTATTATTTATAACCATACAATTTTTACTTTATCTCTATAAGCAATTATTGCGGAGGAAGATGTACTTATCAAGATTACAACTTTACGGATTTAAGTCTTTTGCACAAAAAACCAAACTGGATTTTTCCGAAGGAATAACCTGCGTAATCGGCCCCAACGGTTCCGGTAAATCCAATATTGTGGACGCAATCCGCTGGGTATTGGGCGAACAACGCGTCTCTACCCTGCGCAGCGATAAAATGGAAAATGTTATATTTAACGGCACAAAAAACC
>CAYRJN010000215.1:0-6195 GCA_964424545.1 uncultured Calditrichaceae bacterium | reverse complement strand
TACAAAAAACTACAAAACTTAACTGACTAAGTAGAAATAATTTTGCAAATTAAATAATGCATATATGAAGTAATCCATAATTATATATAGCCAATTGAAATTAAGAGGAATATATGAAATTTTTAAAAGTTTTTTTTGTCTTTTTGCTTTTCCAAACGCTTGTACTCGGACAAAATATGCCGGAACTGGTCGGTTTTAGCGACGGACAGGCCTCCTACTTGTTTTTATCCCGGCCGATTCCCGCTAATCAAGGTGTTGTTTTATGGAAAAAACAAAGCGGCGGACAATGGCAAAAAGCGTTGAATGTGATTATCAGACCCATCGACGATCCCTATCAAATGCAAAAAATGCTCGGTTCGGATTTTGATATTTTGGCTAAAACAATGCAAAATCCCGATCCGTCGCGCATATTAACCAAGCTTAAAAGCGATCCTGTATATTCTTTAATGCTATGTTTTAAACTCCCAAAATTGAGTATGCTTTTGGGACGTCTTATCGTTGACAGTCGCGTTATGAAAAATAAAACCATTAGCTATAAAGTCGCCTTTGTAAACGCTTCCGGCGAAGCCCTGCGCGAAACGCTTGCGGTTAAAGTTAAAATTCGTAAACCCTCTGTTGCCGAGGTAAAAGATTTAAAAATCAATGTTTCAAATCGAATGGCGGATATACATTTCAGTTATCCGAAATTTAATTGGAAAAAACCGGATTGGGTCGTCGGATTCAGATTGTATCGAAGCGAAGACGGCAGTAAATATCAGCGTGTCGGTGAAGATTTTATCTATCGGCTTGATACCCCTGAAATTAGCTTGCAAGACGGGTTGTTGGATTACGGAAAAACCTATTGGTATAAAATTACAACCGTTTCTTATTTTGGATATGAAAGCAATGGCTCAACCCCCGTAAAATACTATGTTAAGGATATCGAAGCGCCTTCTATCGTACAAAATATCAAGGCGGAATTTACGGGTAACGGCATTATGGTCAGCTGGGATATCAGTTCCGAGTCGGATGTAATCGGTTATGATATTTACAGGGGAATCACATCCGACAAAGTTAAAGAGAAGTTGAACAAGGCCTTAATCCCCGTTTTACAACCATTTTTTCTTGATTCAAGCGGTACGGAAGGCGAAAAATATTTTTACGGTATAATCGCGGTTGATAAAGCGGGTAATCGCAGCGAACTTTCCGCCAGACCCTTTGCTATTTGGACGGATAATACTCCGCCGAAAGCCCCGGCAAGCGTCAATGCAAAATATGCAAAAGGGAAAATAGAAATACGCTGGCAGCCGGTAAAGAATGAAAAATTACGCGGATATTATATTTACCGCGGCATGGATAAAGAGCGACTGGTACAGATAACGCCCAAACCCGTTGGTCTAAAATACGCATTTTATGCCGATTCCGGAAACGGCGATAAAAAATTTCAATATGGAAAGGCCTATTGGGTTGCCGTTAAAGCCGTGGACATGTCATGGAATCTATCGGATTATGCCTATACCCAAATCATTTTACCCGATACGATTCCACCCTTACCGTCATCCGGAGTGATGGTGGATGTGCGTAAAAACGGCGATGTCTATTTTAACTGGAATCCTTCACCTTCTTCCGATGTAGTACAATATACTATACAATTATATGAGGAAGGCGTTAAAGAAGCAGTGATAACTAAAAATACTGGCATCGACACGCTCAACGACGTTTTCCCTATGCTTACAAAAGGAAAAACATATATCCTATTAATTTACTCCATAGATCGGGCGGGAAATAAAAGCATCCCCCCTTTGAAAAAGGAAATTGATGTTCGTGATTACGTGCCCCCTTCACATCCGCGTAACGTTTTTGTGGAAAAAACAGAAAAAGGATACCAACTAAGCTGGAACAAAGTATATGATTTTGATTTTGCAGGTTATCGCATTTATCGTTCCTCCTCTCCCATGGGAACCTACAAACCGGCGTTGGAAAAAGTTATACAAAAAGAAGAATATATTTTACCCGCCGATTCGCCGAAAGGGTATTACCAAGTAAGAGCCTTAGATTCATCCGGCAACGAAAGCAAAAAGAATGAAGTGGTTTACATTGGAAAATGAACTTTCCGAAAATAACGGTTAATATGTCGATATGCCCATAATTAAAAATACATATTTTTTTATCTTTACATTCACGTTTCCGCTAATTATTTCAGCGCAAATCTACTCCTCTTCCCTTTATGGCAAAGCGGTAACGGCTTATAATTCCGCTAAGTATGAAACGGCTTATCAAAATTTTAAGCTATTGGAAAATAAAGGAATTCCGCAAAAAGAATTTTATGTATATTTTGCCATGAGCGCCAAAAAGGCGGGACATAACGATGCGCTTGAAATATTACGGCGCGGATTACAATTATATCCCGGGGATAACGATTTAAGTATTATTTTAGCGCAACAATTAAGCGCTGAAAAAAAATTTAAAGAGGCTATGGACGTTTTGCAAAAAGCGAAACAATCCATTTTACCCGATGAATATAATCAGATGATATCTATCCTCGCTTTTAACGAAGGCGTTAATTTATATCGGAAAAATTATAAAAAGAAAAGTCTTGTTTATTTTAAAAAAGCCGTAGATTACAATAATCATGAACCGCGCTTTATCCGTAACCTATCTATCGTTTTATGGGAAACCGGAGAAACCCAAGAGGCCGTTGCCTTATTGGAAAAATATTTACCGCAATTTGCCGATGACAGCGAAATGAATAAATTGTTAATGGCTTTTTATCAGAAAAAAGGAGAATTGAAAAAGCTACAAAATAGTTTGGAAAATAATGTTCAAAAAAACGGTAAATTGACAGATTATCTTATTTTAGAGCAGTTTTACCTTGTTACCGGAAATGAAAACAAGGCAAATCAACTATTCGAATCCATGAAACAACTATTTCCGAAAAATAAAGAAGTATATTTAACAAAAGTGCGATATTATAGACGCGTTTTTCGCTATTATCAGGCGGACAGCGTTTTAGCGCAGCTTGAAAAACATTTCCCGCAGGATACGCTGGTTTGTAAATTAAAAGCGATGAACTATGAAAATATGGACAGCTTAAAATTGGCCGCGTATTATTGGAAAAAATGCAGCGACATTTATCCCGAAAAATCACAATGGTATTTTAATCGTTTACGGAATTTAAAGCAGGTAGATTCCCTGCAATATGCAGCAAATCTAGATTCACTGGCCAATCTTTTAAGCGCTGACGATGATGTATTAAGACTTTCCATTCTTTTGCTGCAAAATAATCAAGTAAATAAATCCTTTCAACTTTTAAAAAAATTAAATATGTCGCTTCCTAATAACGGAACCGTAAAAACCTATCTCGGTCTGTGTTATCAACGCTTGAAATCGGATTCCCTCGCCATTGTCGCCTTTAACGAAGCCATTGCCGCCGAAGACCCGCTCCCTCAGGCCTATATGTCTTTGTCTCATTATTATTGGCAGTCAAATAACCGCGTATTAAGCGATAAATATTTTAAATTGGGATTGAATTTAATGCTGACAATAATGCGCAGCGCCCAAAATGAGATATTGCAATCTTTGAACAAAAACGGTTTAATTGGAAAATCGACTTCTTTAAACAGTACGGCTTCCGAATATGAAAACTTTGAACAGCTTATGCGGCAAGAATTAAAATGGTATATGAAAAACCATTCCTCCGCCGATGCGCAGCATTTTTTAAGCAGCTTATTGAAAAGATATCCGAAAAATGTTTTTTTGCGTTTAATGCTAGCCGATTTAATGATTAATGACAATCAGACGGATCAAGCCGCCGCATATATTAATGACGCTTTGTTCATAAAACCCGGTAATCCCGAAGCGCTGAGAAAAAAAATTCTTCTTGCAAAAATAAAAAACGACCGAAATATATTATTTCGAGCCTATTTGACTTTGCTCTATAAACAGCCTCTTCAATTTTCCGACGATGATTTTCGCCAATTGATTGAAACGGCTCGTCAAAACGGTCAATTAAAAAATTTAGCTCAACAAATGACGGCGCTTTATGGTCGCAATAAAAACGATCGGAAAATAAAACAATATACCATAGAATGTTTACACCTGTCCGGCGCTCATGCCAAAGCGCGACAAATCGCCGCCGAAAAGGATCGTATAAAACAGAGCGCCAACTCGATAATAGATATAAAACGTTAACATAAAGGAGCCCGAAGTGAAATTAAAGAAAAGGGTATTGCTGATTGGGATTATTATTTTACTTTTGCATTACGATTTAACGGCACAACCGTCCGATAGCCTTAAAATTAAAAAAGAAAATCCTAATATTATCGCCGACGTCGTAAAAAAATATTATACCTTTTCCGGAAGTTTCGGCGCTTATGGCGAATTATATCAAACCACCTCCCAATATAAAAGACTGCCTTCTTCAATTGCCCGCAGTACGTTAAATTTTACCTTCGGCTTTTGGAAATTTCAGGTGCCTGTACAAATTGTTTTATCGACGGAAGAAGTTTCGTTCCGCCAAAGTTTTAACCGCTTCGGTCTCAATCCCAAAATAGGCGTTTTTACTTTCCATATTCTTGATTTTGCCAGCAGTATTTCACAATACACGGTTTCCGGCATTAGTATTCGGGGAGGAGGGATTGAAATTGCGCCGCGTTGGATGCGTTTTGAGCTTTTATACGGCCAATCGCAACGCGCCGTAAACGACCCGAGAGCTATGACCTATGCCTATAACCGAATGTTATGGGCAGGAAAATTGGGATTCGGTATAAAAGATAAAAATTTTATCGATTTTAATTTCGTCAAAGCAAAAGACGATTCCAATTCGGTTAAGCTTCGGCCCGATTCCATTAATATTTATCCGCAGGAAAATTTAGTGCTCGGCTCTAATGCACAAATCGTGCTATTTAAAAACATATTCCGTTTGCGAGGCGAAGCTGCCGCCAGTATTTACACCTTAAACTTACAAGCAAAAGAGATTGATGCCGGTGATGCCGAAAAAATCCCAAATTGGGTAAATAAAGTTTATGATATAAGGATGTCCACACGAGTAGATTACGCTTTTAACGGAAATATGCACATCAATACAAAAATTTTTAGAGGACAAGCGGGATATGAATGGATAGGGCCCGGTTTCATGTCACTCGGCTTACCGTATACAATGAATGACAGGGAAAAATATAAAGGCAACGCTTATATTTCCATACTTCCTGGAAAAGTAACTTTACGCGGCTTGTATAATTATAGCCATGATAATTTGGATAATCAAAAAGTAAAAACATTACAACATATTAACTATTTGACAGGGTTAATGGTGCGTCCCGTTAATCCCCTTACTCTTAATTTCGTTTACAGCAGCAATAAACTTGAGAACGAAACCAATCTTGACTCTCTTATTTATTGGGAGAACAATATCGAAAAAAAGAGACAACTTTTCGATACGTATAATGATCGCGTAATGATAAACGGTATCTACTCTTTTAAACTTGCCGATCTTAGTAACTCGCTCACTTTGGCTTATACCTTACAGCAATCACAAAAAATGAAACCGGATATAAACACCGATACTACGGCTGTTGCCGATAAAAATAATTTCGATTCGCAAATGATCACAGCCGGTTATAATATTCTTTTTTCACAGCAGCTTAATATGTCATTAAATTATACCAATACCGGTAATAAGGTGATGAACGGTACTATACGCACGCATACTTTTGGCCTTAGTATTTCCTATAATCCGATTATACGTTGGCGTAATGCTTTTTCCATTAATATGCAAAAAAATCAAGACCAAACTTCCGTCAATTATACTATAACGTCGCGATTTAGAATAACACCGCGCAGCAGTTTGAATTTAAGCTTATATAAAATTGACTTCTTTGATCCGGTTAATCCCGATCGTGAATATAAAGAACACCGCGGTTCTTTATCTTATACTTATAATTTCTAACGCTTTATTTTGACAAAAATTAATATCCGGTTTTTATGATACCATTATTAGAAGTAATCATAAAATTATTTAAATAATCTCCGATAAATTATTTTATTGAAAACCTTGCTATCTTCCCTTATATTTATACATGTGAATAATTTATTGAGAACATCATGCATGAAATGTCCATCGCTCTGAATATAATTGATATCGCCGTTGATACGGCGCGTAAGGCAAATGCCTCAAAAATAAATGAAATTACCTTGGATATCGGAACGCTATCCGGC
>CAYRJN010000214.1:4057-6208 GCA_964424545.1 uncultured Calditrichaceae bacterium | reverse complement strand
TTAATAATTTCCGTATAATCGGAAAAAGAGCCGAGAGTTGCTTTTAATAAAGCCGAATTTGAAGTTGTAAAATAAAAGCGATTGTTTGCAGCCGAATCCGTATTGGCATAATAACCGATCGAATCGCCGTCAACTGTCCATGCCACAACCTGATCGCCGAGATAATTGCCGTAAATATCATAACCGGCAGCATAAACGTCAATCGAATCGCCGGCAATTACGGAAGCGCCGTCAACCTCACTACCACCATTATTAGGCGCGTCACGAATTATCAGCGACGCTAGATTGCCCGCTTGAGCCGTTAATGTTCCGGTGGAATCATTTATCCAACCGTTACCGTTACTGACATAAACAAAACCGCTCCCCGAATCTACCGGCGCAAGCGTAGTAAAATAGGCATTAAGGCTGTCTCCGAGACCTCCGATCGTACCCTGTAAATGCCAATTCACATTTGCATTTTCGCTGAAATTCAGATCGGCATCATAACCGGCAGCATATAAATTAATTGTTTGCCCGACCGAAAATGTGGAATCGTTTATTTCGGAGCCCGCGCCATTCGGCGCTGTGCGGATAACAATTGAGCGGGTAGCGCCTGTATTTACGGCAATCAGACCAGAAAGATCGTAAACGGCGCTATTGGCCGTTGATGTTGAGCGTATTGTACCCGATCCGCTGAGTTCTGCATTAAAAACGATTGAATCCGTCGGATTTGACGGAGCTATATTCTGAACCACGCCGCTTCCCTGCCAAGCTGCCGGTATTCTGCCTAGCCAATTGCCATCGCGATCATAACCAACCGCATACAGAGTAAGCGAATCATCTGCCGTTATGGTTGTATCGCCAAGCTGCCGGGCGTTGGCAACAGGCGATATTTGAATACGAAGTTCAGCTAAACCGCCGTTATTGATCGTTAATATACCGGTGGTATCGGGCATCACCGAAGCGCTGCTATGCGTGGCGGTTATTCTACCACTTACACCAGCCATTGTAGGACTAAATGCATAGCTGCTGCCGCTTCCCGAAGCATTTTCCAAAGCGCCGATTGTCTGCCAATCAACGACCGTATCCGAAATATAATTGTCAAACGTATCATAACCTGCGGCATAGAAGTAAACCGTATTATCTGTCGAAAATGTAGAATCGGCAAATTCTTCTCCTTGATTACTTGCTTCCGTTCGTATCAATACATAAGCCAGAGAAGAATGAACAACATTGATCGGAGCGCTTGTGCCGCGCTTTGACGGTTCCGCTTGGCTGCGCGCCGTTAACGTTATTGTTTCAACGGCAGAATCGGCTATGGAAAAAGTTGTCTGGCCACCGGTCAATGTAGCCGTGGCCGGATTTATATAAGCACGCGAACCGCTTGATAAGAATTCTACAAGGGTTGTATTATCGTTGGTAACCTGATTGTCGTTTACGTCATATGCAATAACCGTTACATTTATTGACGTATCCGTATGTATGGTAAATTCATCCGGCGTTACCGTATAATAACTGATGCCGCCGGGCGTGGTCGTTACCGTAAAATTCACGCTGTCCGCGCGACTCGATACGATTAACGCCGTAACCGTATTAATACCCGATGTCCTACCCGTCGTCAGGCTCGTCTCCGCTATACCATTGGCGTCGCTCGTTATGTCTATGCTGTCCTGATTACTTAAACTGCCCCCGCCGCTGCGAACGATAAATCGGATATTTTGATTGTTTAATACATTGCCATAGATGTCGCTTACGCGTACACGTAATAGTTTATCCGTACCGGCCGTTATCGTATCGTTGCCCGATACATACGCCAAGCTGTCCGCCAATCCCGCATTTACCGTGACGATTGCGCTCGTGCCCGTCTTACTCACATCTCCCGCGCTCGATGCGCTGAAACTTATACTCTCCGCAACGGTATCCGTATAACTGAAACTCACTACACCGCCCGTTAACGTCCCGCTCGTCGCGCTTAACGTAACGCCGCTGCCCGTATCGCTAAAATTTACTAACGTCGTACTATCCGTCGTTACCACATTATCATTGGCGTCGTAAGCCGTTACCGTTACCGTTTCGCTTACGCCTACCGTCGTTGTTAAATTTGTCGGGATTACTCGATAATAACTGATGCCGCCGGGCGTGGTCGTTACCGTAAAATTCACGCTGTCCGCG
>CAYRJN010000214.1:0-3957 GCA_964424545.1 uncultured Calditrichaceae bacterium | reverse complement strand
TGTCTATGCTGTCCTGATTACTTAAACTGCCCCCGCCGCTGCGAACGATAAATCGAACAGAGGCGCCGCTAATAACGTTCATATAACGATCGGTTATCTTTACTCGTAACAGTTGATTGCTTCCGGCAATCACGCCGCTGCTGTCGCCGCTTAGTTTATGAAGACTATCCGCCCCGATAGGATTAATCGTAATTAATCCGCTTTGCCCGTTGATATTCGAATCGTTGGCATTAACAACGCTGACCGTGAATGAACCGCTCACCGAATCACTCACATTAAATTGCAAAGTACTGTCACCTGAAAATGAATAGGGACCAGGACTAAATCCGGCCGTTGAACTACCAACGGCGGAAATATTAACATTATCACTATTTAAAACGCCGTTGCCGTATTGATCGCGCGCCGTAACCGTATATTGTGTGGAATCGCCCGCCGTAACAACCGTATCCGCAGAAGGACTCAAAGTATACGTTACCACGCTATTCCCGACAACTTCAACGTCTATTCCTTGCGGCGAAGTATTTTGCAAACTTGATTGATCCAACAGGGCGTCAAAAGTGCTCCGATATGAGTTGCCGGAAGAAAGTTGACTGGGAATGCTTTGCATAAACGTAACAACTATTGAATCAACGACTTCAAAATGGGAAGTTTGCACAATGATGGAATCGTTTTGATATCCCCAATAGGCGAAACCGGGGTCTTTGGGAACCGGCAGCGGGATTGATGAAGAATACTGAATAAAAACATCGCTATCGTTGACTTTTACATTAGTGACCGTTGGAGTATAACTTGACCCAAAAGGATTAAATATTTCTACTTTATCTACTTTTCCCAAACTATCATAAGTAGTAGAAGTAATATTATTAACTGTATATTTAAAACTGGTAAAATCTCCGGCAGAAACAGAAACCGGACTTACGGCCGCATCAACAGCACTAACTACCCGATTATGAAATAAAATGGCAGCTGCGCTGTTAACCGAATTAGCATTACTATATTGTAATGAATTATTCCGTATACCCCTGATACCAATAGTTGCCGTTGATCCTCCCGATAAATTTGTTCCGATATTTTGATATTGGAATTTAATTAGATTGCTTTTTTCATAAAGAACAATTTGAAAGATTATGGAAGAATCCACATTTGCACGTTCAACATTCCATTGAATGATAAATTTCCGATTTGGTGATGAACCGGTAGTTTTATAATATATTCCGCTATTTGTTCCTGAAATACTATATAAGTCGTCCCAATACACGGCAAGCATAGAATCGGGAACATCCGCATTATCGTTTATATCTTTATTTTGTGGATATGAATTTCCAGCTGGATTTCTAAAGCTTGCCCAGCCATTTGTAGAAATAAAAATGGAATCCTGATCCAAATCGAAGAAATTAATATTAAAGGGTAAAGCAACTGCATTAAAGACAGAATCACTAAAAGCACCGTTTATTAATGCGGTTCCGTCTGAAGCATCGATCCACTCATAATTTATTGAAGGAGGCGTCGTTGTATTCCAATCCGTCCACATATAGCTTGTAGAAAAACCGCTCGTTCCCTGATCAGCGTATGCTTTCCAAAAGGAAGAAAAAATAAACAGGCTTAAGAGCCAGAATGTCATATACTTTTTAATCATTCGAAATCATATCACCTGCTAATGGTGGTTAATAATGTTTCTGCTATAATTGCCGATGTTGGGCCGCTTTTAAGCAAAATTTTATCTTCTTGTGATTGCTTGCCCCGATACTTCACCATACAAACTACTTTTAATATATCGCCGGGCACAACAGCCCCTTTTAAAAAACGAAATATTATTGTATTACCATCCGAAACAGTCCAGGAGATCGCATCTTTTTTATCGGGCCTTTTTATACTATTTTTTAACCAAAGAGTATCATTGCCTTTTTGCACGGATAGCGGCACGGCTTTCAATTTCGCCGGTAAAACAATATATAAAAGTGAATCAACACGATTATTCAAATTCAAAACCATTTCCAAGCGGGTGTTAGGCTTACTTAGATCAGAATTATTAGCCAAAATGGTTAGTGTAGACTGAGCATAGATATCAACAACCGCCAAAAATAGCACTAATATATGGGTGAATTTACTCGCCATACCGATCGACCTTATTCGTTATTATCTTAATATCGCTCTTAATAAAATTAAGAACTCTTTACCGTCATTTTCAACTAATTTTTTATTCTTTAACGCTTTGTTGAAAGAAGGATTAATCTCAAGCGCCTTATCAAATTCGGTAAGCGCTTGCAAGAACAGGTTGCGGCACTGAATCAAATGAACTATTCCCAGATTATTCCAGATATCCGCATAATTAGGATGCGTTTTTGAAGCTTCAACCAGTTTCTCTTCATATTTTTTTACCACATCCGCATCAAGATTTTTTCCTCCGTACATAAACTTCAGGTAAAAATCTATCCCGATTAAACCCAATACATTCAAGGGGAAAACGACATCCTGATTATTGTTTAGTATCTTTACCGCCGCCGCTATTTTCTTCTCATTTAACGCTTTTAATATTTGCGGGTAAATACCTGTAAATTTATATAAATCCTGTGAATAAAGATGCTCAAGAAGTTGCTGCGAACGTTGAAAGCGCACCGTAGACGGCGGTAATAAAGAATTATCCGCGCTATGCACAATACTATCGAGATAGGTCATAGCAAGATGATAGCTTGCCGCATAATACTGCGGATTTAACTTCAATGCTTCATTAAAATGCCTAATTGCCTTTTCGTATTGCCTCTTAAAAAAATAAGCTTTTCCCAGATTAAAATGGATATCGGCAAACTTGCTATCTTCTTCAATGGCTTTTTCCAATAGCTCTATAGCCTCGTCGATACGCTCTTCTTTAATATAGCAAACGGCAAGATGCTTAATTGCAATTATTGATTTGGGATCAAGATTAATAGCGATTTCAAACTGTTCGATGGCGTCTTTTATTAAATTATTTTGTAAAAACATAAGGCCGACTTTTACATTGGAGGGCGCGTGCTTCAACTTTTTAATTTTTTCAGCAATCTGGAACATTAATTCGATTTCAACTTTAGTCTCCTGATGTAAATCTTCGACGATCTTTCTTATTCGTCTCTCTAATAGCTCCGAATTGGAATCTCCGCGACGTTCAAAACTGGTATGATGAGTAGTAATTACCCTTCCGGCTTCAAACACTTCGCATCGCGCATAGCCTTTGTTGATATTACTTGCCGTTTGAATATGAAATTTTCTCCCCGCAACTTTAACATTATCGTTGTATCCAATATCAGCCATGTAAACAATCCTTGATTTTTATTAAAAATCCAAACCACTTTATTTAATTTTCCAATATTGAAGAGTAAAGCGTAAAACGATTCCTTCCGTCATGCTTTGATTGATATAAAGCCGCATCCGCTTTACTGACTAAATCGTCAAAGCTGTCGGCGTCATCTGGAAAAGTAGCGCCTCCAAGACTAATCGTCAGCTTACCGCCCGGTTGAACATCTTCTTTATAAAAACGAAACGATTCAACATTCTCTCTAATACGTTCCGCAAGATTTTGAATAACGTCTTTTTCAACGCCGGGCAGAATAACACAAAATTCTTCGCCGCCGTAACGCGTAACGATATCGTCGTCTCGAGCGGTTATTTTTAAAACGGAACCGATTAGGCGCAAAGCCTCGTCTCCGGCTTGATGACCTAATGAATCATTATAATTCTTAAAATAATCAATGTCAAGCATTAATAGAGATACACAGCTCTTTTTTCTGCGGGCGCGGTTTATCTCTTCATGTAGACGATCTTCAAAATAACGATAATTATTTAAACTGGTCATAGCGTCGGTCATCGACATTTTTTTTACGTCTTCATACAATTGAGCGTTCCCGAGAGATATGGAGACGCTATCTACTAAAATACCGATCATATCGCGCTCGTCTTTATCAAGTTTACCACCGACCATTTTAC
>CAYRJN010000213.1:0-6211 GCA_964424545.1 uncultured Calditrichaceae bacterium | reverse complement strand
GAGATGTGAATATCAGGAATACCGTTGGCGCGTGCCTCGGCAATCAATTTCTTTAAAATAGGCGTATTTATATTATCGTAATAGCTATTTAAATATGTGCGCAATTCCTGTTTAATCAGCGTTGATTCAGCCGACATTTTATATAATACCCTGATTATTTTTATGAACGTTCAGAATTTAAAGAAATATTCCTCTTTTTGCTATTATTTTAAAGTTGCCGAAAAGAGGGTTATCATAGTTGTTAATCGGGGAGAAGAAAATTACACATTTTATTATTTTTTTCGTAGATTAACATACTGAATTTTGTTTTTCTAACAGCAACTTTTATGAGTTAAATAAGTTAGCCGAAATGAAAAAATATGCTCCTTTTTCAATAGTACTTGCCGCCGCACTTTGGGGCGTCGATGGCATTTTTCTTCGCCCGCAATTATATACGCTTAAAGTGCCGTTGGTCGTATTCCTTGAAAGCTCAATGATTTTATTGATTCTTTCGCCCGTTATTGCCAAGAGATTGCGGGGTGTTAAAGCGCTGAAAATTAAAGACTGGCTGGCCTTTGCCGGCGTAGCGTTTTTTGGCGGGGCTATTGGCACGATGGCAATCACCAAAGCCCTTTTTTACGTCAATTATGTAAATCTTTCCATTGTTGTACTAATCCAAAAATTACAGCCTGTGTTCGCCATTATTCTTGCTTCGTTGTTATTAAAAGAAAGACCGCCGAAAATCTTTTTTGTTTGGTCGGTATTGGCCATTGTGGGCGCTTATATAATGACATTTGGTTTTTCTATTCCGCATTTAGACAGCGATCAAAAGCTATTGGAAGCCGCTCTATTTGCCTTAATTGCTACTTTTAGTTTCGCCGCATCCACCGTTCTCGGCAAACGGGCGCTGCGAAATATCGATTTCGAGGTTGGAACCTATTTACGATTTGTTTTAATGTCGGTATTGATGTTTATTATTGTAGCTTCTTTGAATGAATTTCAATACCTTTCGCAAATCAAAAAAGAACAATGGTTAGTCTTGCTGGCAATAGCCTTGATGACGGGCGGTGCTGCCAGTTTTTTATACTATTACGGATTAAAAATAGTTACCGCTTCCGTTTCCACTATTTGTGAGCTGGCTTTTCCTTTAACGGCGATTGTTTTGGAATATTTGCTGCGCGGGCACATTATGAGCAAAATACAATGGTTCGGCGTTTTTATACTCTTTTTTAGTATTATTAAAGTCAGCGCGTTGCGCGTAGCATCTGCCGGGTCGTCATAACCTTTGTCTGAAAGAATAAAAATATACAATTCATGAAATGAAAAACTGACAAAGTTGCAAAAAATAATGTAAATGGTTGAAATATGTCATTTTCTGAAATTCCAATACCATTATGCATAGAAATATATTTTTATATGTGTTGTTGCAGAAGGATTTACACAATGATATGAATATAAAAAAAGCCGCTTTAAAGCGGCTTTTTTTTAATTTGCATTAGCGTTAGCGATGACTTGTTCGTTTAGAATAATATCGTCAAAGTAATAATTGACCGGATTTTGCGGTTGTCCGTGATAACGAACTTCATAGTGGACATGCGGAGCCGTTGAAACGCCCGTATTACCTACTTCTCCTATTTTCTCGCCTTTTTTAACGATTTGACCGTTTCGTACTAATATTTTAGACATATGGCCGTATCGTGTACTGTAGCCGTATTTGTGATCTATTTTGACCATTTTACCATATCCCGACATTCTGCCGGCATAGCTTACGATGCCGTTAGCCGTGGCGTAAATAGGCGTACCTGTCGGCGCAGAGATATCCAAGCCTTCATGATAACGCATAATATGATACATGGGATGCCTGCGCATACCGAAACCGCTTGATATGGTGCCGCGTAAAACGGGGCGTATTGAAGGCAGATAGGCAATGGAGTCCTGTTTCTTCTCAAAGGTTAGTAATAACGAATGAAAGCTTTCTTTTTCTAAAGAAACCTCTCGCTCTAATTTGGCGATTTCCGTCAATTGTTTATTCAGGATAGCGTTTTCATCAAAGCCGGAAACATCGTCTATTAAGTCGTAGTTATAACGCGCCCCGCCAATACCTACGTTTCTAACGTCGGAACTCAATTTTTCAACGCCCATAATAGTGCGTAATTCGTCGTCTTTTTTAGCGATGAGTTTCATTTCATTGGTCAGGGTTTTAACCTTAGCGTCCATTTCGGCAAGTCTTCCCTGTAACACCTTATTGGTTCTTTGTAACTTGATTATTTTTGAGTTCTGATTAAACTCTAAAAAAAGGTCGGTGCCGAATTTGGCGATAATTAAGACCGCTGCCAGCGTGATAAGCGTATAGGTGATGATTTGTATTCGTGAAAACTGAAACTCTTTATATTTTTTTTGATCGCCGGAAATAACAATGAATCTTGTTTTTTCTTCCATTTGCTCCCCGATTTGGAATATATGCATTTAGGCTGTTTTACTCATTCATAACACAACACACGAAATTAACAAAAAAAAACTCCGCACGCAAGCGGAGTTTGCTAAAAAGTGTATTTATTTCAATAACTTAGCCTAAATAATACCTCAAAACCTTACTTCTTGAGCTGTGGCGCAGTCTTCTTAGGGCTTTTTCCTTAATTTGACGCACTCTTTCACGGGTTAATTTAAACTTAACTCCAATTTCTTCAAGCGTATGCGGCTTTTCTCCATCAAGTCCAAAATAAAGTTTCAATATCTTTGCCTCACGGGCGGTCAATGTTGATAAAATATGATTCACTTCTTCTTTCAACGATTCGCCCATAACTTCGGAATCCGGTTCCGGATCTTGCTGGTTTTGAATAATATCGATCAAACGGCTATCGCTATTCTTTTGCAAAGGAGAATCCATTGAAACGGAACGGGTCGCCATTTTAATGGTATCGGTTATATCTCCGCTGTCGACTTCCAGAACATTTGCTATTTCATCCGGCGTGGGTTCGCGCTCATATTCCTGTTCAAGCATCGAGTAAACTTTACCGATTTTAGTTAATGTGCCGACTCTGTTTAAGGGGAGACGCACCAAACGGGATTGTTCGGCGATAGCCTGCAATATGGATTGTTTAATCCACCAGACCGCGTAAGATATAAATTTGAATCCGCGCGTTTCATCGAAACGGTAGGCGGCTTTCATCAAACCAAGATTCCCTTCGTTAATCAAATCTTCCAGAGATAACCCGTAATTTTGATACGATTTTGCCACGCTGACCACAAAACGCAGATTAGCGCTGACGAGGCGTTTTAAGGCCATTTGATCATTTTGTTTAATCCTTTGCGCAAGAGTAATCTCCTCTTCGGGAGTTAATAATTGGACTTCGCCAATTTCTCTTAAATAATTCTCTAATGACTGATTCTTGCTGATAAAAAAATCACTCACTCACATACCTCATAGGTTAATTTATAGTATCGGAATTTCAAAAAAACAACATATTTCTAAATTTCTTAGTATTTTTTTGAAAAATCTTAATTTTGTCATTTCCTAAATTGTAAATATTTGGAAAGTCCGATTTGATCGGACAATGACAACGTTCGCTTCGCTTTTCATTATTAAGTTAATAAGCTACATTCATTTATTCTATTATATCGTTAACCAAAAAACTTCAACTATTATTTCAGTTATTCTCTTTTTTGTTTTTTATTTCCTCAAGGGCAATTTCATAATTTTTTAATTCAACTTCAAGTTCTTTTATTTGTTCAATTAATTGTTGAATTTTTTTATCCGAATTAATATTTATTTTATCACCTTCAATATTTAAATGATAAACCCGGCCGCCCAGTTCCACAAATTTTTCTTCAATCTCCTTTTTTAAAGCCAATACATCAATTTTTATTCGTCCTACTTTGGTCATCTCCACGGTCTTATTGCCGGCACGTTGTACATTTTTCGTTATTCTTGTTTTAATCGTTTTCCATACATCCATATGTCGGAATACCCGTTTAAGAGCGAAAAACTAATATATCGCATTAAACAACTTAAATGTAAGGTCTTGAAAAAACTAATTTTACAATACTTTCTTAATATCTATGTGCTTAGATGCAACGAATAATGAAATGATGCAATTTTATTTAAAAAATTATAAAGCGTTTTATTTGAACGTTTAACGTGTCGAATATATGATAAACGTATAAAGATTTTTCGATAACAGAAGCTGCATAATCACAAACGGTCGGTGAACTTCATATTCAAGTAATCAACCAATCGTTCGTTTTTTCTGTTTCTTTTGGATAGAATAATAACATTTTCGATTCACTCGTTAAATAGTTTTACAATATATCTTTTGGCCTTCGTTGTAAATTTATTATAGCGCCGGATTAATGAAATAATTTCTTCAATCGAATTTATGGTTGCTGCGTAACCCAATTCAATTAACGAATCATAACGGTCAAATTCATTCCAATAAATATCGCCGAGAGGGGGACGAATGACAAAATCCACATTACCAAGCGCCAGTCGGTTAATTTTATAATTGGCGGCGATACTGGTGCGCATTATTATGTCGATCACATTATCGGGATTGAGCGACTGAGTATTTTTCAATGTTACGTCAACGGCAATAATTATATCCGCTCCGCGTTCTCTTGTATAATCCCATGGGAAATTAGTGCAAATTGAGCCGTCCACATAAAGCTTATCTTCAATATTAACCGGAGGCAAAAAACCCGGAATGGACGAACTGGCCGTAACCGCTCTGCGGATATTTCCATACTCGAATATAACTTCCTCTAATTTTGTTAAATCAAGCGCGGTGCAGGCAAAAGGTATTTTTGTTTGCTCGATTAAACCGTCGTCAATAAGCAGGTTTATGGCCGTTAACAAACGTTCACTCTTAAAAAGACTTTGCCGATGTGCCGCAAGGTTGATAATAACGCGCCGTTTTATTTTTTTTGTAATTTGCTCCAGAAGACTGTCCGGTTCGGATTGTTCTTTATCAAAACGAGTAATACCGATTGACTGAAAACGCTCACTTTTCAAAAACGAAACAAACTTTTTTTCAACTTGGGTTGAATCCGGGTTTTGCGCATAAACGGCGCCGACTATGGCGCCCATACTGGTGCCGATGAGCATATCAACAGTAATACCGTTCTCTTCAAGGGCTTTTAAAACGCCGATATGCGCCAATCCTCTCGCGCCACCGCCGCCGAGAATTAAGACGATTTTTAAATTTTTCATTGCGTTTATTTCACATACGCGCGCTCGATTATAACGGGCGTTAAAGGATGATCCATGCGATTTGTTTGCACGTCGGCGATTTTATCGACAATATCCATGCCGTCTGTCACTTTTCCGAAAACGGTATATTGATTATCCAACTGGGGCAGATTTTGCAAACAGATGTAAAACTGACTGCCGTTTGATTTCTTTTCGGGATTTACTTTATCGCCCATTCTTGCAGCGGCAACGCTGCCGCGCGTATGTTTTACTTTAATTTCAGCAGGAATCATATATCCGGGTCCTCCGGTGCCGTCATTTCTCGGATCGTCGTCTTTGCTCAACGGATCGCCGCCCTGAATAACAAAGCCGGGAATTACGCGATGAAACTGAAGATTATCATAAAAATGATTTTTTACAAGTTTTATAAAATTAGCGGCATGTTTTGGCGCATTATCATAATCAACTTTTATCTTGATAACGCCGTAATTTGTTTCCATAATAACGGTGTCTTCTTTTTGCGAACACGAGCCTATTAAGAATATAGCCGACAATAAAATAAATAATTTGGAAAATTGCAATTGAAATCTCCTTTTTTTTAGTGGTACAAAGTACTCCAATTATACTGATTTTTAGGCAATTGACAAAAATTATTTTGTCGAGCGGAAATTTAAAAGTTAAAGAGTCTATATCCTATATTCTGCTTAGGGTTTATCCCGATTAGCAAGAATATGAACAATTAGGCGTCATTGCGAACGACGCGAAGCAATTCCATTAGAAGTATTCCTTAATTACTCCTTGTTGTCGGAAAAAACAAGTAATTTATTGTATCGGAATTTCAAAGTTTACGCTTATTCCATCTATTTTGCAAAACTGAAAAAATAAACCTCCCCTTGTAAAAGGGGTAAGGGGGTTGTGATAAATATCGAAATTATTGAATGATGAAAACCGGACAACCATAGACTCCTTTTTTAAGGGTATGGTTTTAATCAATTTGGCTCTACTGGGTTTCTTGTGGATTTTTTTGTTAGATAGATGATTAATAAT
>CAYRJN010000212.1:0-6258 GCA_964424545.1 uncultured Calditrichaceae bacterium | reverse complement strand
CCGTCGATAATTATTCAAAAAATCAAGATCAAAATGAGTTAAGACGTGCCTATAACTTCGGATTAGTAGCGCATTTAACCCAACAGCGCCATTCGGGAGAACCCTATTTTATCCATTGTCTCAATGTAGCTCAAATCCTTGCTGAACTGCGTATGGATCAAACGATGATTATTGCCGCATTATTGCACGACGTCGTGGAAGATACGCCGGTTACGCTTGAGGAAGTTACCGATGAATTTGGCGAAACAACGGCTTTCCTTGTTGACGGAGTAACTAAAATCAGCAATATCCGCTATCAAAGTAAAGAGGAACAACAAGCCGAAACCTTCCGAAAAATGTTGCTTTCCATGGCAAAAGATGTCCGTGTTATTATTATTAAATTTGCCGACCGTTTACACAACATGCGCACCTTAAATTTTATTTCTGAAAAAAAACGTCAACGTATTGCCATCGAAACGCGCGATATTTACGCCCCTTTGGCGCATCGGCTCGGTATTGCTAAAATCAAAACCGAACTAGAAGACCTCTCTTTAAAATATCTCGATCCGAAAGCTTATAATAACCTCGTAAAAAAGATTAAAGTATCGCGGAAAGAAAGAGAAAAATATATTCAAAGTATCGCGGAACCTATTGAGAAAGAGTTATTAAAAAATAATATAAAAGCCGATATTTCAGGACGACCGAAAAGTTTTTTTAGTATTCATAACAAGATGACCAAGCGGAAAAAACCGTTTGAGGAAATTTACGATTTACTGGCCATACGCATTATCGTCGATAAAATTGAAGAATGCTATTACACGCTCGGTATTATTCATAGTAAATTTATGCCCGTTTACGATCGATTTAAAGATTACATAGCCATGCCCAAAATCAACGGTTATCAATCATTGCATACAACGGTAATCGGCCCGGATGGTCGAATGATTGAAATACAAATCCGTACTGAGGAAATGCACGAAATGGCGGAAAACGGAATTGCCGCTCATTGGCGCTATAAAGAAGGAATAGAAGAGGACGACGCTGTTGATAAGCATTTGAATTGGGTGCGCGAGCTTCTCGAAAGACAAATGCAAGACGACGAAGACGACCCAATAGATTTCCTTGAAAATCTAAAAATCGATTTATTTCAGGACGAGGTATTTGTTTTTACGCCCGGCGGGGATTTGATCAAGTTGCCGAAAGATTCAACACCTATTGATTTTGCTTATGCCGTTCATACGAATATCGGTAATCATTGCATCGCCGCAAAAGTAAACGGGCGTATTGTGCCATTGAGGTATATATTAAAAAGCGGTGAACAGGTAGAAATTATCACATCTCAAAATCAAAAACCGGCTCAAGACTGGCTTTCGGTCGTAAAAACCAGCAAGGCGCGTCATTGGATAAAAAAAATCTTACGCGAAGAGCAGAACGAACAGATTTTGCAAATAGGCGGAGAGATTTTATCTAAATTTGTTAAAAAACATAAATTGAATGAAAAGAAACAAGAATTTATGGACATACTTCCCAAATTCGGATTTCAAACGGTAGAAAGTTTAAAAATTGCCCTTGGCAAGGGCGATTTAACCATAGAAGATATCCGCAAAAAGATTTTTCCTGAATCCGATGACGATACGATTGAAAAAGAAAATTTTGTTGTGCGCTTCTTAAAACGAGCTCGTAGCGGTAACACTATTCGCGTGCAAGGTATCGATAATATGTTGATTAATTTTGCCAATTGCTGCCAGCCTGTTCCGGGCGATCGCATTATCGGATACTTAACGAGAGGCAAGGGCGTCACTATTCACCGAACCGATTGTAAAAATATGATGAATTTGTATCGCGAAAAAGAACGCATCATTGATGTGGAGTGGGCAACCGCTAAAGATCAGGAGTTTCATGTTCATCTCTCAGTGCTTGGAGAAGACCGTAAGGATCTGTTAAGAGATATTACGCTTTGTATTTCACGGCTAAATATTAATATTGTCGCCGTAAATTTTATTTCAGAAGAAATTTATGCCCGCGGTTATCTCGATATTTTAATTAAGGATTTAAGTCAACTCACCCAAATTATCAATAACATCGGAAGAATTTCCGGCGTCCTTTCCGTGGAACGGGTAGACAACGCAGCGCATTAATATTTTTTTTCTTTCCACTTCGTGGTATCATAGAATTGAAAATATTTTTTTATTAATCAATTTGCTGCGTTCTGTTCTTAAAAGGCCTATAAAAAGTTTAAAATTTAATTTATTAATTGCCTTTAGAGAAAGCCTTCATTAAAAATGATTACAAACTATTATCTTTGTTCATTCGTCATCCTTACTTGAATTAAAACCACATAATTCTTAACTTAAGCGGCGTAAATTCGAACGGATAGGCAAAATTAGCTGAAAGGAAATATTTTGGAATATGTTTATTTAACCGAAAGTGGATTAAAAAAATTAAAAGAAGAATTACACGATTTAAAATATAAAATTCGTCCCGCCATTTCGAAAAAAGTGGCGACAGCGCGCGAATTAGGCGATCTTAAAGAAAATGCCGAATATCATGCCGCAAGAGAAGAGCTCTCTTTAACGGAAACAAAAATACAACAGCTGCAGGATAGAATAGCGAGAGCGAGAATAATTGACGAAAAGGACAGGGATACAGAGCGTGTTTCAATCCTGACTACAACTAAGGTGCTCGATCTTAAAAGGAATAAAGAATACGAATACACCCTTGTTTCAGCCGACGAAGCGGATATTAAAAATAATAAAATATCCATTTCTTCGCCCGTAGGTAAAGGTTTGCTCGGTAAAAAAGTAGGCGATGTGGCGGAAATTCAAGTCCCGGCCGGTATTTTGCAATATAAAATAATTTCCATTGAGTAAATTTTATAAATTTTTTAGCATCGCTTGTTATCACCGCGATTGAAACAAATTTTTCCGTTTTTACGTCTTTTAACATTAAAGGACTAATAAAGGGAGTAAAATATGACTGATGAAAAGAAGCAGGAAGAGAAAAAAAAATTATATCGTTCAAAAGCCAACCGCATGATTGCCGGCGTTTGCGGTGGAGTTAGCGCCTACTTCGGAATAGATGCAGTTTTGTTGCGTATTGTTTGGGTTTTGTCAATACTTTTCGGCGGCGTAGGATTTGTTTTATATTTAGCGGCCATTATTATTATACCGGAAAATCCCGATGAGGAATACGCGGAAGGCGGCTCTTCGAGAAAGAAGGACAGCACCCTATTTTGGGGCAGCGCTTTGATCATTATCGGTGTAATTATTTTACTGAAACAGTTCGGTCTTTTTTATTATATTAGATATTGGGATATACCCTGGCAAATTATCTGGTCCGTCTTTTTAATCATATTGGGCGTGTTTTTACTTGTAAACAAAAGTCCTTTTCAAAATGAGCCTTCCGTCGGCAAAGGGGGAGTGAAGGTTGAAGACAATAAGCCTGAAACGAAAGAGCTTTATCGTTCCAGAAAAGTTAAAATGATAAGCGGCGTTTGCGGCGGTTTAGCCGAATATTTTAATATTGATGTAAGCTTGGTGCGAATAGGCTGGGTATTGTTAACGCTGGCTTCTTTCGGGGTTGGAATTATCGGTTATATTATTATGATCATCGTTTTTCCCGAAGAACCTGAAGAAATTATCTCAACTGCTCCCGATAAAAAGGGGGAGTAAGTTATGGATAAACGAAAAGTTTCGGCTTGGAGTCTGATTATTATCGGCGCAACACTGCTGGCTATGCAACTTGGCATCCTAATGCCGTCACGATCAACAGTGGTTATTTTAATATCCATATTTATCGGTTCGCTGTTTTTTTCGAGAGGATTGCGTCACGCTAAACACAAAGGTATTCTCGGTGGTTCCTTTTTTTTATTACTCGCGCTAACTCTATTGTTGATGAAATTCGGCGTATTGCCTTCGGATGATCAGCTTGGCGTTGCATTGATAATTCTTGATCTCTCAGCGGCTAATTTTATTTATTATTTATTTCAAAAAGAGTATATATCCAATATTATCGTTGGGTTTCTATTATTAATTGTCGGACTTATTGTATTTATCGATTACTATGATGTTTTGCCTTTGTGGTTAACGGTTGATTTATTGCAAACTTACTGGCCGGTTATTTTAATCGTAATAGGCGTAATATTACTTTTAAAATCAAATTTAAATAACAGAAATAAAACAACAGATTTAACGCAGAATATTAATTAATGACAAAGATAAAAGGAGAAATCTCCCTACCAGGCGATAAATCCATCTCGCATCGCTCGGCGCTGTTTGCCTCATTTTCAGATGGCGTCTCCGTATTTGAAAATTTCAATTTTAACGATGACTGCAGCGCAACGCTCAATTGTATTAAACAGTTAGGCGTAAATTTTGAAATTACTGACGATAAACTGAAAATTTATGGAAAAAAACTTGAGAATTGGACTGAAAGCGCGGATATTCTAAACGCAGAAAATTCCGGCACCACTACGCGATTAATCAGCGCTCTATTAGCCAACTTAACATTTCCTACAAAAATCAGCGGTGACAGCTCGTTGCAAAAACGCCCCATGAAACGCATAATTGAACCCTTAACAAGAATGGGCGCCCGCATCCGATCTCAAAACGGCTATCTGCCAATGGAATTTCATCCGTCTATTCCGTTAAAAGGGATAAGTTACGAGCTGCCCGTAGCAAGCGCGCAAGTAAAATCAGCCGTTTTATTAGCGGGTCTCTTTGCCGAAGACGAAACAGAAGTTATAGAGTATACTCAGACAAGAGATCATACGGAGCGTATGCTGGGTTTACCCATTAAAATCAACAATGACGGAAGCCGTTCAATTTTTAGTTCCAGAAACATAAAAATTACGCCGCTTTCCATGACGATTCCCGGAGATTTTTCGTCCGCCGCCTTTTTCATCGCTGCCGCGTTAATCACGCCGGATTCCGAATTGTTGATTAAAAATGTATCCTTAAATCCCACACGCACCGGTTTGTTGACTATATTAAAACGAATGGGAGCCGATTTGAAAATTGATCTTATTCGTGAAAAACCGGAACCTATGGGCAACATTGCGGTTAAATATAGCCAATTACACAATATAAATATCGAAAAGGAAATTATTCCCAATATAATTGATGAAATTCCCATTCTTGCTGTGCTGGCATCCACTGCGGAGGGCTCATTTGAATTACAAAATGCCGAAGAATTGCGTTATAAAGAATCGGATCGGATTAGAGCTATTGCGCTTAATATGAAAAATACGGGAATCCGGATAGAGGAGCTTGAAGACGGTTTCAAAATGCAGGGCGGCCAACATTTTATCGGCGGAAAAGTAAAAACCTATGGCGACCACAGGATTGCTATGTCCTTTGCTATCGCTAATTTAATTGCCGATCAAGAAATAATTTTGGATAATCCCGAATGTACGGCCGTATCATTTCCGGAATTTTGGTCGGTTTTAAAATGGATAACAATCAACTAATGAATAAATACGGCATAATCGGCTATCCTTTAAAGCACAGTATCTCTCCCCAAATTCATAATTCTGCTTTCAACGCATTGAAAATAAATGCATTATATCAAAAAATAGAAATAAATCCTACCGAGTTTGAGGAGACTATTAAGCAGTTAAAGCATGAGGATTGGCGGGGCTTTAACATTACCATTCCTTTTAAAGAAACCATCATAAAATATTTAGATGATATAGATCCTATGAGCGCGAACATCGGGGCAATAAATACGATAAAAATATCTAACGGTAAATGGAGAGGGTATAATACCGATTATCTCGGCTTTGTTAAACCCATAGAGAAATATCTCGACAGCATTAATAGCGTACTGGTTCTCGGCGCCGGCGGGGCGGCTAGAGCGGTGATATACGGAATACTTGAAAAGTTGAAAATAGAAAAAATATATCTTGCCAATAGAACAAAATCAAGAGCGGAACTTTTGGTTCAATCCGTTAAATACAGCGGAAGAACGAAAATTGAAATTATTGATTTTTCAACTATAAATCATTTGAACGATCCCATAAACCTGATTGTAAATACAACAAGTTTGGGAATGGGGAATGAAATAGATAAAACGCCGTTGGAAATTAGCGAAAAATATAGTAATTGCATTGTTTATGATTTGATTTATAATCCTAAAAAGAGCAAATTATTAACGCGGGCGGAAGAACAGGCTTGTCAAATTATTAATGGCTTGCCGATGTTGATTTATCAGGCCGATGAGAGTTTTAAAATTTGGACAGGAATAAATTTTCCCGATAAAGTAATTGAAAAATTTCTTTTA
>CAYRJN010000211.1:0-6363 GCA_964424545.1 uncultured Calditrichaceae bacterium | reverse complement strand
GAATTAATTGATCAGAATTTGAATTTAATGAAAGCCGAAATGGATAAGGTTCAGCAGCTTATGCAGAAGATTGAAGGCGAACGGCGGCAAAGTTTCGGTTCATTAAATGAACAATTAAAACAATCGTTGGAACAAACACAAAAACTGCGGGAAGCGACCGCTCAACTAAATCAAGCCTTATCCAATTCTCAGGCGCGCGGTCAATGGGGTGAGCGTATGGCCGAAGATGTGTTGCGTATGGCGGGTTTTATTGAAGGCATAAATTATCAAAAACAGAAATCCGGAACAGATTCACTAGCACGTCCCGATTTTACATTCTTTTTGCCGCACAACTTAAAAGTCAATATGGATGTGAAATTTCCCATGAATAATTACCTTGCCTATTTACAATCGGATAGCGAAACGGAAAAAAGTAGTTATAAACAAGCTTTTTTAAGGGATGTGCGAAAAAGAGTGAAAGAAGTCACCATTCGCGGATACATCAATACTGCCGATCATACCGTAGATTATGTGATCGTATTTATTCCAAACGAACAAGTTTATGCTTTTATTAACGAAGCCGATCCGGCCATTATGGATGAAGCATTGAAAAATAAAGTTATTCTCAGCTCGCCCATTACGTTGTACGCTGTTTTGTCTATTATCCGTCAAGCGGTGGAAAATTTTAATCTGGAACAGACCGCCTCGCAAATTCTATCGCTTTTGGCCGATTTTAGCAAGCAATGGGATAAATACAAGGACGTTATGGAACGTATGGGTAAACGGATCGACGATGCCCGCAAAGAGTTTCAATCGCTGGTTTCCACGAGAACCAACGCCCTCGAACGCCCTTTAAATAAAATTGAAGCTATCCGCAGCGCGAACAAGCTGGAAATAGGGAAAGAGGAGGATGAGTAGTGAAAAAAATCGGTGTTATCGGTCCGAATCGCGCATTATGTACGTCGGAACTCTATGAATTTTCAGTGAAACTGGGCAAAAAAATAGCCCATAAAGAACGCGTGATTATTTGCGGGGGACTCGGAGGGTTTATGGAAGCGGTTTGTAAGGGAGTAAAACGTTCGTCCGAAACGTTTTCAGGACAAACAGTCGCTATTTTGCCGGGCGACGATTCGGACGACGCAAATCCATTTATAGACATTGCCATTCCCACTGGTATGGGCATTGCCCGCAATATTATCATCGTCAATTCGGCAGATATTATTATTGCGGCCGGCGGCGGTTCGGGGACGCTTTCCGAGCTGGCTTTTGCCTGGCAGAAGGGCAAAACCGTTTTGTGCATTACGCGTTTCGGCGGCTGGGCCAAGCGCTTGGCCGGCACAAGGCCGGATGAGCGAAAGGGCGGCGCTTATATCGCCGTTGAAGATATCGAAGAAGTTGAAAAATATCTGGCATCACTGTAGATACGAAATTTTTCATATTAAAAAATTTTTAAATTGATCTATAACTAAGATATTTATTCCCTCTTTTTTGGGCGCCGTCATTGAACAGGCCTTTCGAAAAGTGGCAAATTAAATTTTGTTTGCCGGAATATCAGCGTTAAGTATTTTTTAGTTAAAAGTTAAAATCGTTTAAATTAAATTTGATGCAATTGGAAAAAACTTACAATTGGTGAATATTAAATTTTTCATAAACTTGAATTATTATTAAAATTATTTTAATTTATAATTTCCATATTTTAACAAAAAATAACGATAAGGAATAATATGAGTTATCATTCTATTGTTTTAGTGAAACAGGTACCGGATACGGCGAACATATCCGGCGATGTAATGAAAGCGGACGGAACGGTAAACCGCGCCAAACTGCCGGCTGTATTTAATCCGGAAGATAAGGTGGCTTTGGAACTGGCGCTTCAGGTAAAAGAGCGTTACGGCGGCAAGGTAACGGCCGTTACGATGGGGCCTCCAAAAGCATCCGATTTATTACGGGAATGTCTTTTTATGGGCGCCGACGAAGTTTGTCTTGTTACCGACCGTAAGTTTGCAGGCGCCGATACTTTAGCGACTTCTTATGTCTTAAGCCAAACGATAAAACAATTCGCTCCGTATGATTTTATTTTTGCAGGACGTCAGGCTATTGACGGCGATACGGCGCAGGTAGGCCCGCAAACAGCCGAGAAATTGGGTGTTCCCCAGGTTACCTACGCTGAAGAAATCATCGACGTAAAAAAAGACAGCGTAACCATAAAGCGCCGCATTGACGGCGGGAACGAAACTCTGAAATCGGCTATGCCGGTTTTGATCACCGTAATCAAAGAAGCTGCGGCGCCGAGACCGTTTAAAGCGAAATTGGCCATGGCTTATAAAAATGCCAAATCCCTGTTGGAAATCGAAAAAATGGCAGAAAATAATCCCTTGTTGATTCTCGATGATTTGATAGAAGAGTATAAAACAAACGGCCTTTTTATTCCGACTTTGACAACGGAAGATTTGAATGTTGACGTTGAACGATGCGGCATTTCCGGCTCGCCGACAAAAGTACACAAAATCGAATCGGTTATTTTAGCCGGCGGTGAACACGAGAAAATTTCTCCCGATAAAGAGGGCTTGGGTTATCTCGTTGACAAATTAATGGAAGATCATATTTTTGGATAAGGTTTACTATGAAAAAGTTATCAAATGAAGTATGGGTTTTTATAGAACAACGTTCCGGTAAAGTGGCCGATGTAAGTTTCGAGTTGCTTTCCAAGGGACGCAAATTGGCAAAAGAGTTAAACGGGATTTTAAAAGCCGTGATTATCGGCCATAAAATGGACGATGTTGTACAACAAACTGTTCGCTACGGTGCTCAAGAGGCTTTGGTGATTGACCACGCCGAACTCGAGGAGTACAGAACAATGCCTTACAGCCGACTTGTTTCCGAACTGGTTACAGAGCGGAAGCCGCGCATCGTGCTGTTTGGCGCTACTTTTATCGGGCGGGATATTGCGCCCCGAGTAGCCTCCAATACGGTAAGCGGGTTAACGGCCGATTGTACAAATTTACAAATTGCCGATGTGATATATCAGAAAAAAGAGTATAAGCAGTTGCTTTTGCAGATTCGTCCGGCTTTCGGCGGTAATATAATCGCTACCATCATCACGCCGGATAACCCGGTGCAGATGGCCACAGTGCGTGAAGGCGTGATGGAAATGTCGCCGTTGGATAAACCGGTAAAGGGTAAGGTGGAAAAAATCGAATATGTTCCCGATGAAATTGATAGGATGATAGAAATTATCGATCGTCATCAGGAAGAGAGCAAAGTGAACCTGAAAGCCGCCTCAATTATTGTGGCCGGCGGTTACGGAATGGGTTCCAAAGAAAACTTTTCGCTTATTTATGATCTGGCGGAAACCATAGGAGGCGAAGTTGCCGGAAGCCGCGCGGCAGTGGATGCCGGGTTTGTCGAACATGAACGGCAGGTGGGTCAGACCGGCGTGACCGTTCGACCAAAATTGTATATCGCCTGTGGTATATCGGGCGCTATTCAGCATCGCGCCGGAATGGATGAATCCAATAAAATTATTGCCATAAACAATGATCCCGAAGCGCCGATTTTTGAGGTCTGCCATTACGGGATTGTAGGAGATGTGGAGGAAGTTATTCCCAAATTTATCGAAGCGTATAAAAACAAATTAAAATAGAGGTTGTTATGCCTAATTTTTTCAGCGATAATAAAGATATTGTTTTCCAGTTTGAAAATTTGAATATGGAAGATATCATCGAACTGACCGAGGGCGATTTTGAAGAGGCCAAAACCTACAATTATGCGCCCAAAGACGTTCGGGATGCGATGGATAATTATAGAAAAACATTAGAGATAGCGGGCGATATTGCCGGTAATGTTATTGCGCCATTGGCTTCGGAAGTGGACGAGGAAGGCGCACATTTCAACGACGGTAAGGTTGCTTACGCTAAGGGAACGGAGGAAGCGCTGCGACAGCTATCCATGGCCGATTTAATGGGCTTTACTTTGCCGAGAAAATACGGCGGGTTGAATTTTCCGACAACTGTTTATACCATGGCCATTGAGATGATTTCGCGGGCGGACGCTTCACTGATGAATATATTCGGTTTACAGGATATAGCCGAAACCATTAATAAGTTTTCTAACGAAGAACAAAAAGCGGAATTTTTACCTAAATTTGCCAGTGGAGAAGCTACAGGCGCCATGGCATTAACCGAACCGGACGCCGGTTCCGATTTACAAGCCGTAAATCTGCAAGCTTGGCAGGACGAAGAAGGGAATTGGTTCCTGCACGGCGTTAAACGTTTTATAACTAATGGCAACGGCGATATTTTACTGGTGCTGGCACGCTCCGAAGCCGGAACAAAAGACGGACGTGGTTTGAGCATGTTTGTCTGTTACGGCGATGATACCATTAAAGTTCGGCGTATAGAGAATAAACTCGGTATTCACGGTTCGCCCACTACAGAGCTGCAATTTAATAACACGCCGGCGCAATTGGTCGGCAAACGCAAGTTCGGCTTGATTAAGTATGTAATGGATTTGATGAACGGTGCCAGATTAGGCGTATCGGCGCAGGCGCTCGGTATATCACAGGCGGCCTATGAAGAAGCGCTCAGTTATGCCAAAGCGCGCGAACAGTTCGGTAAACCCATCTATGATATACCCGTAGTTACCAATATGCTTATTGATATGCGCGTAACATTGGAAAGCAACCGTTCGCTTATTTATGAAACGTCCAAGTGGGTCGACCGCCGCGATAAATTAATTGAACGCATCGAGCATTTAAAAGCGCAGGGAAAAGCCTTTCAAGAAGAATCTGCAAAACAAAAAGAAGCGGCGAAAATTGCCGCACTGCTGACGCCGATGACTAAATATATATTAACGGAATCGGCTAATAAAATTACTTATGATTCTTTGCAAATTCACGGTGGAACAGGGTATATGAAAGAATTTAACGTTGAACGCCTGGCGCGTGATGCCCGTATTACCAATATTTACGAAGGGACGTCTCAGTTGCAAATTGTTGCGGCAATCGGCGGCGTGATTAACGATATTCTTGCCAAACGTTTTGACGAAAAAGAGGAAAAGAGTTATAAAGGCAGTTTGGCAGGTTTAGCGGACCGCTTAAAAGAAATTAGGGAACTTTTTTATGAAGGACTGAAATTTGTTAACGATAAAAATGATAAATATTTTCAGGATGTGGCTGCCAAAGAATTGGTTGAAATGTATAGCTATCTGGTAGTCGGTTATTTGTTGCTTGATGAAGCGGAAATCAACGATCGGAAAGTATTTATCGCTAACCGTTATATCGTCAGCGCGTCGGCTTTGGCTCGTAAAAATTACGAAGCGATTAAAAATGAACAATTCTCCGATCTCTTGCACGCCGACGAGATTCTAATTTAAATAAAAGTTTATTTGTGAAATACAGGCGCCTCCGTTTCATCGGCCGGAGGCGCTTTTGTTTTGTGGGAAATATTCTATGACATCGGAAGAAATATTTGATAAAATAAAAACAAGGGAATTAATCGTAACCTATTTTTCTTATCCTGAATGTAATGTTTGTAAAGTTCTGCGACCAAAAGTGGAAAAATACGTCAGGCAATACGAAAATATTGGTTTTCTCTATGTAGACACTCATCAAAATCCTGAAGTAAGCGGTCAATATCTCGTCTTTGCCGTACCCACCATCATTATTTTTTTTGACGGACGCGAAGTAAAACGTTTCAGCCGCCATTTTTCCATGACCGATTTTGAGAAAGAAATTCATAAAATGCTTTCTGTTTTGGAAAGCTGAAATTATTAAGGTCGAACTCAATTAAACGTGAATAATTATTTGTTGTTCGATTCGTATATCTTGAAGCTACCAATTTTTCTTGCAAAATAATAGAATTTAACGGATATTATTCCATTATATAATTCTTTCTTGAAAGTAGAAAGGGAGGCAGTTACATGGCGGTAATATTTCGAATCTCTTTACTTCTCTATGCGCTCCCGATAAATACAAGCGGTAACCTTTATTGTTGCATGAAGAAGAAATATCAAATCCTTGTAAATGAATGGCTTTTTCATCTTATTATTCATAAATGAAAAAAAATGTTTTTTAAATTTTAATTCAATGAATATAACTTCGCAAAGCGATTAATGAAAAAAGTGTGGATAGAATCATCAAGGTGTCATGCTCCGATGGATCGGATAAACTAAATCATGAATAGTAAGATTTAGATTCCTACTTAAAACATGTAGGAAGGACAACAGGAGACCATATATTGGAATAATTGTATGATACAATATTATTTTCATTGTCAATTTCATCGAACAAAGTGAGATATAGCGTATAAAATGAATGTTTCAAGCCTGTTAGAGTAGTCAAGTCTAAAATTATGTGTAAATTACTTCCTAACCCAGGACCCAGCG
>CAYRJN010000210.1:0-6392 GCA_964424545.1 uncultured Calditrichaceae bacterium | reverse complement strand
CTGCGTAGAGCAATTCAGGGAAATTTTGTTGCACAAGTTAAAGTTGTGGGATTTGCGCCTGGGGACAGCGATTGGTTCAGGGCCGGAATTTTTGCGCGTAATGATATTTCAAAGAGTAATGAAACTAAAAAGGGCAGCCGAGGCAGTTTTTTAATGTTTTCCACACCAAAACGTCACGGTGCACAGTGGGATCAGTTTGGCGACGGTTCAATCCATAATACAAAAAGTTTCAATTATGAAAAAGAACAGCCTTTTCCCGTTTGGCTGAAAGTGGTACGGGAAGGAGCCGTGTTTAGCGGTTATTATAGTTATGACGGCGTCCATTGGAACCTTTCGCGTAAATCAACGCCTTTGCCAAAATTAAACGCTGTGATGGATATCGGGCTTGCCGCAGGAACCAATGATCAGCGGCCGTCTCGCGTTGTATTTGAAGATTTTAAGCTGCTTGTTGAGAAGTAGAAATAATTTTTCATTAATGATTGGAGCGCCTTATGAAAATATTTTTTAACAAAATTCGAAAATTTGCGGGATTTGCAGCGCTGTTTATGCTGATGATATCCTGCTCAAACAAAAAGGCCGTAATCAATGACGGACAAAGCAACTATAAAATTTTTGTCGCCGAAAATGCAACGCTTCCAGAAAAATTGGCCGCAAGGGAATTGCAGAAATATTTGAATGAAATGTCATCATGTAAACTACCCATTGTTCATAATATATCGCGGAAAAATAAAGTGATTTATGTCGGCTTCCGAGGCGCTCTCGATGTCTTGATGCAAGGATTGAGGGTGCAAACATTCGGCGGCGAAGAATTCATTATTCGGCAAGAAGGGGACAACATATTGATTGCCGGCGGCGAACCTCGCGGTACTTTATACGGCGTGATCGGTTTGCTTGATACCCTGGGCTGTCGTTGGTATACCCGCGAGGTGGTAAAGATACCGAAGAGAGCAACTGTCTATTTTCCCGACGGCGATATTCGTCAAAAACCGGCTTTCGAATATCGGGAATCCTGGTATAAAGAGGCCTATGACGCCAAATGGGCGATGCATAATCGTTTAAATCCCAGTATTGTGCCTGTTCCCGACTCTCTCGGTGGCAGTTATATCACCTATCCTTTTGTGCATACCTTTTACAGGCTCGTACCGCCGGAAAAATATTTTAAAAAGCATCCGGAATATTTTTCCCTGGTTGACGGCAAACGTAAGGGGCATGAAGCGCAGCTCTGTCTTACGAATCCCGATGTGGTAAAAATCGCCACGCAGACCGTTTTCAGATGGATTAAAGAACATCCGCGGGCAACCGTATTTACCGTCGATCAAAATGACGGTTACGGCTATTGCGAATGTGAACAATGTAAAAAAGTTGACGAGGCCGAAGGAAGCCATTCGGGTACGTTAATACGCTTTGTCAATCAAATAGCCGACAGCGTGGCTAAGGTTTATCCGCATATAAAACTGCAAACTTTAGCCTATGTTTATACGGAAGCGCCGCCAAAACATCTGCGTCCTGCGGATAATGTGACTATTCGTATGTGTCATTATAACTATTGTTCGGCGCACGCCATGATGCAGTGCAGCAGTCATAAGCCTTTTATCGAACGCCTTGAAGCTTGGAAAAAAATCGCCAAGCGTATCACCATTTGGGATTATTTTACCGATTACGCGCGCTATCTGCTGCCTTATCCCAATTTTGAACGGGTTGTAAATGATGTGCGCTTTTACGCGGATAACAGCTGTATCGGTCTGTTCGCTCAGGGCAGTAATGTTCCCGATGACGGTGGCGGTGAATTCGGCGAGCTGCGCGCCTGGGTTTTTGCCCGCTTGATGTGGAATCCTAATCGGGATGGCTGGAAGCTTGTGAATGAGTTTATTGATAACGTCTACGGTCCCTCGGCTCCGTTTATTCATGAGTATATTGCCATGCTGCAGGAGAACGTTAAACCGCAGAGCGTCTATTTTAGTATATTTGCCGAACCGACCGACGGCGGATATTTAACGCCGCAAACGGTGCATAGAGCGGAGCAATTATTTGCCAAAGCCGAAAAAGCGGCCGCCGACAGGGCGTTGTTAAAACGAGTGGAACTGGCTCATCTGCCCGTTTTATACAGCCGTCTGTTTTTTTATTCAACCGGAGGAAAAGCCTTCCTGACTCGCGAAGAGATGCCCGCTGTATTAGAAAGTTTTGAAAGAATTATCAGGGAACATAAAATTACCCGTATGGCTGAACGCGTGGATATCGGCGATATTTCCGCTTTTGTAAAGCGCGTAAAAACAGCGCCGGATTTTATAACCGATTGGCAGTTAATCGGTCCCTTTGATAATCCGGATGGAAAAGGATTAATCACGCCTTTTGCTCCCGAGAAAGAGTTTAATAGCGAAAAGGAATATAGCGGTTATGGGGGAGAAACGGTACGTTGGCAAACTTATAAAAGCGATATTTCCGGCTATATTGATTTTACAAAGATTTTCAAACAACATGAGGACGGCGTAGCGTATGCTTATCGTGACTTTAAATCCGAGGAGAATAAGAACGTGAACATAGGAATAGGCAGCAACGACGGTGTACGTATGTGGCTCAACGGAAAACTTGTTTTGGATAATCAAACCCTTCGTAAGGCCGAACCTAAACAGGATATGCTTACGCTCTCTTTTAAAAAAGGAGATAACAAAATTTTAATGAAAGTGGATCAATTCGGCGGCGGCTGGGGTTTTTATTTTTCCATATTGGACTAAAAAAGAGGGATATCATTATGTTGAGATATACAATTGTATTCGTAACTATTTTTGTTGTTTCGTTTGCCATAAGTTGCCAAAAAAGTGAAAAGAACAATAAGCCGAATATTATTATCGTTTTTACCGACGATCAAGGGTATCAGGATGTGGGCTGTTATGACGCGCAGGGTTTTGATACGCCCAATCTTGATAAAATGGCGGCGGAGGGTATGCGTTTTAACAGCTTTTATTCGGCTTCGCCTGTTTGTTCGCCTTCACGGGCTGCTTTGTTAACAGGCACTTATCCGCCGCGCGTAGGCATTTCCGTTGTGCTTTATCCGATCAGCTCTTTCGGACTTAATCCCGATGAAATAACCCTTGCGGAAATTCTAAAAGAACAAGGCTATGCCACCGCTTGCGTGGGTAAATGGCATCTTGGGGATTATCCGGCTATGATGCCTCTCAAACAAGGTTTTGATGAATATTTCGGTCTGCCGTATTCCAATGACATGTGGCCATGGCAAGGCGATTATAAAAGAAAACATCGTACGGCGCTCTATTCCGATTTGCCTCTTTACTTAAATGACACGGTAATAGAAAAAAATCCCGACCAAAATCAATTAACCAAACGCTATACCGAATACGCTGTTAACTTTATTGAAAAAAACAAAGATAAGTCGTTTTTTCTCTACCTGCCGCATACCATGCCGCATATCCCTTTGGGTGTATCGCAAAAATTTTCGGGTAAAACAGCTTATGGAAGATACGGCGATGTGATAGAAGAGATCGACTGGTCGGTAGGCAAAATATTGAAAACATTGAAGGAAAATAAATTGGATAAAAATACGCTGGTTGTTTTTACGTCCGATAATGGTCCCTGGCTTACAGCGGGAAAATCCGGCGGTAAAGCCGGCCCCTTCCGTGAAGGTAAAGGCACGACTTTTGAGGGTGGCGTGCGCATGCCGTGTATTATGCGCTGGCCGGGGAAAATTCCGGAGGGTAAAATAAATAATGAAATAACATGCACAATGGATTTATTGCCCACTATTGCCCGTCTCGCAGGCAGCAGCGCGCCGCAGGACAGAGTTATAGACGGCCGGGATATTTGGCCGTTGATGAGCGGAGATACAGACGCTGAATCTCCCCATAAAACCTTTTTCTATCACCGCAAAGGAAAATTGCAGGCCGTGCGCAGCGGCGACTGGAAGCTGCATTTTCCCCATAAATATAATCATGTCTTCGATATACCGGGAACAAACGGTAATCAGGTAAAAGAAGTCGAATCCTTTATTGAACTGTCGCTCTATAACTTGCGCGAAGATCCGGGAGAAACGAAAAATCTTGTCGATAAATATCCCGAAATCGTTGATAAGTTGACAGCTATCGCTAAGACCCATTTGCAGGATTTAGCCGAGAATTCAAGAAAACCCTTTTTTGTAACGGATAAAAACTGGAAACCTTATAAAGATCGTCTTGCTCAGGGGAAATATATAAGCGATTGGTGGATTATCGGAAATTTTGATAATACAGAACGACAGGGAATGGACAGCGTGTACAAACCGGAAATAGAGTTTAAGCCCAATAAAAGTTATAAGGGAAGGAATAAGAAAATCGCTCGTTGGCAGCAATATGACGGGAAAGACAATGAATATATCAATTTGGCAAAGATGTTTAGCCCTTCCGATGAAGGCGTTGCTTATGCGAGACGGATTTTTACGGAAAATAATAATACAGTAAAAAAATAGGCTTAGGCACAAACGACGGCGTAAAAATGTGGGTAAACGGCAAGTTGGTTCACGAAAAAATTATTGGCCGTCCCGCTTTACCCAACGAAGATACGGTAATGGTATCGTTTAAAAAAGGGGAAAACATCGTTTTGTTGAAAATAGATCAGCTCGGCGGGAGCTGGGGGTTTTATTTTTCAATATTGGAGTAAAACATGCTCCGTTTGATAGCTGTTTGGAAGTTTTCAATCCTGTGCCGTGGAATAGGGAAGTGTAAAAATGAGAAAAGGAATTTTGGTATGAATAGTCGTTCTTTTCATAGATTATTTTCTGTTATCATCTTTATCCTCTTGAATAATTTAATTATTAAGATGAAGGGAAAGCCATGAAGATTAAAATAGTAATATTATCGTTCCTGTTTATTGCAATAACGTATCAATTGCTTGCACAAAGCGCTAATCAACTTCCAATTTATATGGATTCATCAAAAGAGATTGAGGAGCGAGTCGAAGACCTGTTATCCAGAATGACACTTGAGGAAAAAGTTGACATGCTCGGCGGAATAGATATGTTCAAAACAATAGGAAATAAACGTCTTGGGATACCGCGCTAATAATCGGTTAACTTATCAAAGCGCAAAAGAACCATAAATTTGAATTAAAAATAGGGATCATAGAAGTGAAATTAATTTTACTTGTCTGGATTTTCCTGCTTGCTAAAACGGTGGTATCTCAAAGTCTTCCCAGACCATCGGAAGCCCAGTATACATGGCACGAGCAGGAGCGCATCATGTTCGTTTGCCTTGATCCTTGTACCTGGCAGGGACGCGAGTACGACAATCATTCCACACCGTTGGAACGGATAAACCCTAAAAAGCTGAACACCGATCAGTGGTGCGAGGCAGCGCAACCGTGGGGCGCGAGAGAAATATTGTTTGTGGCTAAACATACCGGCGGCTTCTGCTGGTGGCAAACCGAAACAAGCGACTATGGAATTAAAGATACGCCTTACAAAAACGGAAAAGGCGATGTGTTGCAAGCGTTATCGGAATCGTGCAAAAAGTACGGTTTAAATCTCGGTATTTATGTCTATCCCGGCGATGAAACCTGGGGCGCGGGTATCGGCAGCGGCGGTCAAACCAAAGATCCCGCAAAACAGGAAGCGTACAACAAAGTTTTCCGACAACAATTAACCGAGACGCTTACGAGGTACGGCGATGTTCTCGAAGTTTGGTTTGACGGAAGCTGCAAAATTGATGTTTCGGATATTTTGGAAAAATATGCAAAAAACTCGGTGATTTTTCAGGGTCCCCATACCAATTTACGCTGGGCCGGTACAGAATCGGGAAAGCTTTTTTATCCTGCCTGGAATACGGTAAAATCGGAAGACCTTAAAACCGGCGTCGCAACCGAAGTGGCCGGCGATCCCGACGGAGACGTCTGGGCGCCGTTGGAAGCCAATACCACGCTTTACAATCACTATTGGTTTTGGGCGCCATGGAAAGAAAAAAAACGTAAATCCATCGATGATCTTATGACGTGTTATTACAAGTCGGTCGGTTATGGAAGCGTATTCCTTCTGAATTCCACTCCTGATACCACAGGGCTTATTCCTCAAGCTGATATGCGGCTTTATAAAGCCTTTGGCGAAGAGATCGATCGCAGATTTAAAACGCCGCTTGCCGCAATATCAGACAAAAAAGGAGCGGTCATTTCCCTTCCATTTCCTGAAAAACAAAGCATAAATCATGTGATTACCATGGAAGATTACCGCGATGGAGAAAGGATTCGTTCCTATAAAATTGAAGGCCTGACGGACGGGAAATGGAAAACGTTGTGTACCGGACAATCCGTCGGGCGAAAAAAGATCGATTATTTTCCCGATGTGGAGGCCTCTGAAATTAGGATTGTTGTGGATAAGAGCGCGGGCGTTCCCCTTATCCGGAATTTTGCCGTTT
>CAYRJN010000209.1:0-6446 GCA_964424545.1 uncultured Calditrichaceae bacterium | reverse complement strand
GATCGGATATTTCACCATAATTCGAAAACATGCTCTTGGAAAAAACATATTGGTTCATCTCTCCAAAGCCTATTAAATCAGCGGCAAGCACTGTATGTCCCCTTTTTACAAACCATTCTATTTCATCAATCTTCGCAGATTTTCCTTTGGGGTTTAAATAGACAATAGGGGAAGCTGTTATTTTCTTTGGTATAAATAACAGAAAGGGAATCGGCGCGTTTGTTTCCCCGTTAATAAAATATTTTTCTATTACAAACTTTTCATGATCATATCTGCCCGTAAAGATCGCATCACCGTTATTCTCCGGTTTTTCATAACCGACTATTTTTTTGGCAGATTCAATAATATCTTTTGTACGCGCATTATTATCAATTTCTTTTACAGCTTCTTTTTTATTAAGACTGAAAATTGTTTCTCCACCGAGCGAGGTTATTACTTGACCTGTTTCGGTTATTTTAAATTCTTCGGGCGTTAAATATTCCACCTTTTCATCAACAGAGTTGCCAGGTAAATTAAGATTCTTTTGAAAAAATTTATACAAAGCTTCTCTGTTTTTCTTTGTCGATTCATGCACGGCGTCATCTTCCACTCTGTGAAAATTCTCCGATTTACCGAATATTTTATAGGCTTTTTCAACTTCTTTTTCCGTTTCTCTCGACCCTTGAATACTAAAAAAATCACGCGTAGTGGTTATTTGCAATGCCGGTTTGGGAATACGCACCTCAAGTAAATCGGCATGATCCAAACCGTTGGCAATACCATGAAAAAACATTTGTTCGGCGTCCTGCGGCCCTATTGTATCCCAAAGGCGTTTAAAGCTCGTTATATAATTTTCCGGTGCCGCCGCTTTTATTCTGGGATCAAAAGCCGCTATATAGGACGATTGCGTACCGCCCCCGGAACGACCGGTAATCCCGATTCGGCTCGGATCAACTTCGGGCCGGGTAAGCAAATAATCGACGGCTCGAATACCGTCCCAAATCATATATTTTGCCAAAGATGCACCAATCAGGAAGCATTGCGTGCCTTCGTAACTATGCTCGCTTGTGCATCCTCCGATAACCGATTTGCCAATTTCATCGCTAAAATATTGCATTCTTTCGCCTTGGCTGACTGGATCAAATGCAAATACAATAAATCCTTTATTGGCAAGATTCATACAAACTTGCTGATAAATATTATCGCGTATTCCCAATATTGAATGCCCGCAGGTATAAATAATTGCCGGTCTTTTTTCAGTAATATTATTTGGAATATACATTGCGGCGGTAACATAAAAATTGGGCTGCGATTCATAGATGATTTTTTCTACCTTAAAATTTTCTTTTTGAACAACACCGACAACTTTAGCGTTTAACGGCGTTTTTTCAGGAAATTGCCCGATAACTTTTGTGAATAATTCTCTAACTTTTTTCTGGCGGGCTAGCCAATCGGACTTTGTTTTCAAATGGGATATCTCGGTTTCTCGTCTATCTAAAAATTTATGCGATTTATCAGAATAGAAATGATACAAAGAATTGTCCGCATCCGAATAGCGCATCCAGCCTTTAATAACGTTCAAATCTTGCTCTTGCGCCCGAGATAGAATCGGAATTATACTTATGTATAAAATGATTAAATATTTTTTCATCTTTTATCTCTCCAAAATAGAATATCGTGTCATTGTGCTTCTGATAAATTCTCACTTTTTTTATGTAAAAAAATTAACGTCCAATATTGTCATTTCGAGAGTCCAGCCGGTAACACTCGGTTTAAAAACATCGTCTTTCACGATTCCGAATGATCGGGACGGCAATCTGAATCGTTAATATTCAGATCCCTGCTTTCGCAGGAATGACGGCCTAATGATAGTTTTGCTCTAATCATTAATCAATTTTCCGATCTATGTTCTTTTTAAGCCTTTGTTCCGACGCCCCTGTATGCAAGTTTGTATCCGACATATTGTGTTAAGCCTTTATGAGCATTAAACTTTTCCTATCCGATTTGTAAAATCCCCCATGCAAGCAGGATAAGGCCGCCTACAAATAACCAGGCATAAAAGAATCCCAGTGTATCCTCTTTATAACGAGTCCAAAAGTTTTTCCAACGATCTTTTGTAAACCAGGTGGAAACATCCAATAAAATCAATTCTTGCCCATATTCCGAAGCAAGAGGTTTTTTACCGTTTTTCTTTTTATCTTCATCCGACAATCTTTCCAAATTATCAAAAAATCTATTAATTCGTTCTTCATCTTCTTTTTTTGTTAGTAAACTTATCAAAAAGAATACCCCGAAACCGGCAAGCATTGCCCAGCCGAATAAATCCGGTAACCATTCATACACAATCTCCACTTTCCCCGTATGTTGGATATTTAAATAATAATAGACGATAAATGCAGCAATAACGCCGCTGATAGCGCCGTATCTATTTGCCCGTTTCCATAAAATACCGCCGAAAACCATTATACCCATAAAAGCGGCAATTGTTTCCAGAAACAAGAAGGCCTGTAAAATATTGGTTACGTAAATTGCAAATAAAATACTCAATATAGTTAAAATCAAACTGGATATTCGCCCCATCCATAACAGTTGTTTATCCGAAGGAGAACGATTAATAAACTCCTGATAAAAGTTTTTAGCAAACAAAGCGCCCATGTTAACCATGGAATTAGAAGCCGAAGACATATTAGCCGCGAGAATAGAGGCCACCATTAGTCCCGTTAAGCCGGGGAATAATAACACCCGTGTAGCATACCCGAAAGCCATTTCCGGATCGGCAAGCGTATCACCGGTTTTTATTATCAACGCGGCAACAATCAGCCCTGTTAAGGCCCAACCAATCGTTACGGTTCGTTTTACAAAGGAGCCATAAGTCTGACCGACTCTGCCGTCACGTTCCGTATTCCCTGTGGCGCACATCGATACCATATGAGGCTGTGCGGTAATTCCGATAATGCCGTTAATCGCCAACATTACTATTGTAAAAAGACTAACGCCGCTGTTCTCGTTATACAGGTCGAAAAAATCATTTGGCAAAACGTCGCGCATTCCGGAAAATCCGCCAACAGCATCCAATCCCATGGGAATTAACATGACGGAAAGAATGATTATCATCAAAGATTGAATAAAAGTGGCATAGGCCGAAGCAACCATGCCGCCAAAAAAACTATAAATAATAAAAGCTATAGTCATGCCGTACACAATGCCGTCCACGGAAAACATCCCGCCCGTGGCCACCGAAATCACCTTGCCGCCGCCTTTTAGCATAACGCCCAATCCCAATACAAAAAAGAGGATGGCAAAAATCGAATAAAAAATACCCATTTTACGACCATAACGATTCTCAATGATCTCGCCTACCGTGGTGCTCTCACTGCGCCTGTACCAGGGCGCTATCAACCAATAGAATGGCGTAATTACCATATTTTTCCATTGATACCAGATGGAGGCAAAACCGAATTGATAACTGGCGCCGGTCTGCGCTACAAAATTTTCAGCTTGAGTGCCCGCGCCAAAGGCCTGCCCCATCATAATCCACTTATTAAATTTCCTCTCTCCGCGAAAGAAGCCGTCGCTGTTTTTAACCCGTTTTGTCAGCCAAACGCCGTAAGCCGTTATCCCTACAAAATATCCGACAACGATTGCAATATCTATTACTTGAAATCCGGAATCCATTTTTATCTCCGCACTATTATATCCTAATTAGACATCATTACCATTATATATATTTTCCAATATTGATTATTACCAACGCCATGTATGTGGAAATTTAACCATATCATCAATCTTTATTTTTTTACCCGTTTCAATAGATTCTCTTGCCGCGACACCGACTAAACTCGCCAAAATGCCTGCCCTGCTGCCGGCTAATTTATTATAGGGATCAGGCACATTTTTACCAAAAATCATTTTTCGGAGTTCTGAATCAGCGCCTCCGTGTGTTCCTTCACCATTTTGGATACCCCATGTTTTTGTCTCACCAGAATTTTTCGTTAATCGGAATTGATTAGGCGGATCGACTTGCCATGACTGCCTCATATATATATCGACATCCAACCGTCCTTTATCACCGGTTATAGAAATTTTCTGACTTTCAAAAGGAATATTATTATTTATGGAATAGTTCATCAACACGCCGTCCTTATATTTTACCGTAACAGCGCTTGAATCATAAATATCGATATCGCTATCAAAAACGCAGCCGTCTCTAAGATAGCCGTCAACATTTTCATTATTTACATAAAGGTCCATCAGATATTTACTTTTTGTAATATCCCAATAAAAATCACACTGCTTTTTAAAAACGCATGAACGGCAGTTTTTCCCTCTAATTGAGCTGTTTTTTCCATAAAAACCCAGTTTGCCATAAGCAAAAACTTCATCCGGTTCACTTTCAATAATCCAATTCAGTTTATCGAAATGATGAACAGATTTATGCAGCAATAATGTTCCCGAGTATCTTCTAAATCGATGCCAACGTCTAAAATAGCTTGCTCCGTGTGATAAATCGAGATTCTCTTGGAAAGTAACGAATAATATTTTGCCCAACTCTCCGGAGGTAACAACACGCTTAATCTCTTCATTTCCATTTTCAAAACGCGCATTAAAACCGATCGTAATATTTCTGCCTGTTCTTTTTTCAGCGTCTAACAGAGCTTGGGCCTGTTCCCGCTCAATAACCAACGGCTTTTCGCTAATGACATTGCAGCCAAGTTCCATTGCCCGAATAGCGTATTTTGCATGAAAAGCATCGGTTGTAGTAACAATCACCGTATCGGGCTTAGTCTTTTTTATCATTAAATCAAAATCGGCGGAATGAAAAATCGGCGCCTTAGTATTTATATATTTTTGAGCAAAAGCCGCTCTTTTTATATTTATATCACATAAAGCAACCATTTCCACATCATTGGGGAATTGTTCCAAAAGCTTTTTACCCCATGTATTTATACCACGCGTACCGGTGCCAACCAAGGCTAAGCGTTGTTTTTTTGTCTTTGCAGAAAGGGGCGACACGCCCAACACACTTACAGCCGCCGCCGCTTTTACACTTTTATCTAAAAAATTTCTTCTACTCATTGATTTTTCTTTAATAGACATTATAACACCTCCTAATGAATATCTCTTTAATTAATAGTATCGGAATTTCAAAGTTTACGTTTATTCCATCTGTTTTGCAGAATAGAAAAATAATTATCACCTTATAAAAGAAGTAAGGAGGTTGTAATAAATATCGGAATTATTGAATTATAAAAACCGGACAACCCCTATCGTCCCTTTTTTTTAGGGGACGGTTTTAATCTGTTTTTCTATTTGTGTAATTCAACATTAATCAATTGTTAAAACTATATTCTTTTATATTTAAAGTTTTATTGCTTTTACCTTGCCTCATTTATTTAAGGTTATCTTTATGCGTCTGTAATCGTATTGATGGGCATAATAACCGCTCCAGACGTTAGCGGATTTCGGCTCGTCATACAAGCTCTCTATTTTAAACCAGAAATCGAATTCATGGTTATTCGGGACGCTGTCCGAAATGCTCAAAATAGTAGAAATGCTTGTGGCGCCGGCCTGCCGAATTTTCTCATCATATTGTAATTTGTTTACGGACACATACGGATCGTCATAGGCGTTTATTAAATACGTTTTATGGTAGGTATTCGTATCATTGGGAGCTAACCCTTGCGTTAACTTAATAAAGATTAAGGCCTCCTCCCCTTTTTCCAATATGCCGTTTCCGTTGCCCCTGCCTCCTGATAAGGTTGTTTTTGTTACGACATTAGGCCCCTGACTAAATACGGGCACATTGTCAACCTTCCGACCATCCAAAATAATCACATCCTTTTTACTCGCATAAGGAGAAGCAGGCGTACTATAAAATATTACTCTCTGCGTATCGGCTGCCACACCGTTTACTTTCACTTGCAATAAAATGCTGCCGACGGAACTTTCAACGTTATATTTATTAATTATAAAATCAAACGCCTTTTTCACATTTACAACATCCGCCTTTTTAATCTCATCGATTTTTAAAGCATTATTGGCAAAACGGATATACGGATGTAAGGAAAAAGCGCGGATTTCAACATTCTTCGCGTCTTTTGAACCGAGGTTAACAACGTTAAAATCCAAACTGTATTTTTTTCCCTTTTCAAAATATAAATAATCCTGATTATGATTATTTTGAATTTTTATCAACGGTCTTTCTTTCATCATTCCGCCGTTAACGCCGACGAAATGGCCGCCTCCGTCCAAATCATAAGCCAGCTTATTTTGATCGGCTGTTTTTATTTCGGGATAACTGAATTTTCCGCTTGTAAGATTATAAGCCGTAATTCGATAATCGGAATTAAAGGGAATATCACTGATGACGCGTATTTTTTCCCTTTGTTCGATGGGGCCTTCGGGAATAAAAGCTCTCGATAGAACTTTTATCGAACCATCGGCAAAATGATCAAAGAGCGTTAAGG
>CAYRJN010000208.1:0-6476 GCA_964424545.1 uncultured Calditrichaceae bacterium | reverse complement strand
AGATATAGAATATACAAAAAACTACAAAACTTAACTGACTAAGTAGAATTATATACTCCGCCTTATCCAAAGGCCGTTTCCATTTTTCCGTAGTTAATAATATATATTCCATAACGGATTGCGGCGATATTTGACTATATTTTATTTGAATAATATCGGCAGCCTTCGGCTGCAGGCTGAGATTGAATAAGATATGTTTTTTTGAATTTGTAAATGGAAGGTCTCTTTTGTTGTATAGGTCGTAAACGCAAATGGTTTTCGTGTTGGAAAGATTATAATTGTCCGAAAAAGGATAAAAAATCAGGCGTTTAACTGGCGAATTGCTTTGGTTTTTAAAGTAATATATTCCTTCTACGGTTGATTTATCCTTATCAATGGTTATCGTGATTCTTTCTTTGTAAAAGAAAATATCCTGAGCGAATGAGGGGGATGAATATAAATATAAAAAAAATATCGTCAGAGTTAGGTATTTAAAGTTCACCTGATTATCTGTCCTTAATGTTTTTTAAGATACGAATCTTTTTATTAAAATTCGTAAATGGCGCCTTCTCTGGCCATCAACAATTCCATTTCCGAACCACTTTCTTTAACAATTTTAAAGGCGTTTTCGTAAAGATTGTCAAGTGTTTCATCGTCGTGCATGGGATCGTGATGAAATAGGATAAGCTGCTCCACATTGGCGTCCAAGCCGAGATGTACAGTATAATCGTATGGGGAATGTCCCCATGTCACTCTGCTTTTATACTCTTCCGGCGTATATTGCGCGTCATGTATCAAAACCGTAGCATGTTTGATGAAATTCAGCAATTTTTCCCTGCCGTCTTCACCGATATATGGTTCGTTTTTGTCCTGCGCCGAAGAAAACGGTTCATTATCGCTGATATAAACGAGAGTGCGCTCCTCAAAATGTAACTTATAACCCAGCGCGTAACCAGGGTGGTTGATAAATATAGTATCGACTTTAATATCGTCAATTACGTAACTACCCTCGGAAAGCGGCGTAAAATGGAGTTTAGAACCCATGTCTTTCAGCTCTATGGGGAAGTTAATAGGATTCATCTGTTCGGCAATTATTGTGGCCAAATCCTTTTCGGGATCTTCCGCGCCGTAAAATGTAAAATCGTTTCCGGGAACCAGTGCGGGAACAAAAAAAGGAATTCCCTGAATGTGGTCCCAATGGAGATGACTGATTAAAATACTGGCGCGAATACCCGTTCCTTGTTTCATCAATTCCAAGCCAAGTTCTCTAATGCCGGAACCGGCGTCAAGAATAAATAATTTGTCTTTATATCGTAGTTCGGCGCAGGCCGTATTTCCGCCGTATTTTACCGTAGATGGTCCGGGCGTCGGTATGGAGCCGCGAACACCCCAGAATTTTATTGTGGCCATAGCAATTCCTTAATTTATAAATATTGTTTAATGATGGATAGCAGTTCCGAGCTTTTTACCGGTTTTGTCAGGTACTTTTCGGCGCCGAGGGCAATGGCCTTTTTCATTTCAGGCGGAAATATCTTACCGGAAAGCACAATTACGGGGGTTGATCGTATTTCTTCGTTATCTTTGATCCTTTTTAAAAGAGTTAGCCCGTCCATAAAGGGCATCATAATGTCAAGCAGGATAATTCTCGGTTTTTTCTCAATAATAATATTAATCGCCTCTCTCGGGTCGGATACGATTGTCGTATTGTAACCGCTTTGGTGAAAGTATTCCGAGACGGTTTCCAAATGAGAAACATTATCGTCTATAACGAGAATGTCGGTTTGCAATTGGGGACTCCCCTTTCTGATTTTAAATTCTGTTATAGATTATCAATATAAGCAATATGCAGGTGTGATACCAGTCACAAGATTATTTTCTGTAAATTCTCATTTCCTTTTGTAAAACGTCTATCTTGCGCCTGATTTTGGTTAATTCCGCCGTATAGTGTAACAGTGTATCCAAAGAGTCCTTTTCCGCTTTAATAACGGCGCTAAGTTCCTGAGATTGTTTTTGTAGCTGCCATATTTCCAGTTGATAGATACAATCTCGCGAGAATTTTTCGGGATTTGCCGTATCAAACATAACGGCATCGCTTATAATCTGTACGAGTTTTTCATCTTCTTTGAAATACTCAATCATCTTGCCTATATCAATATCACCGTTTTCTTCAAATTCTTCGATAATATATTCATAAAGTTTAATATAGTCTTCGTTTTCAAAAAAATCATAACGCACATGTTCGATTATATAATTACGGATGTCTTTGGACTGATTGATTAATAGTTTAATCAGCCCTTCTTCGGCTTTATGCTGTCCTGTATAGAGTTTCGGCGCTTTTTTTGTTTCATGTTCCGGTTCTTGCGTAGCGGCTTCCGTCATTTGACGATTGCGTTTTAGCCTTGCTTTTTTATAACGATTAAATTGGTCGATAATCAATGATTCGTTAATTTGCAGTCGGTCGGCTAATAGGTGCAGATAGAGTCCTATTTTGACCGCATCCGGCTGATTAATAAGATTGTTGAGTGTTTCGTTGATAAAAGCGTTTTTATCCTCAAGAGACGGATTTTTATTAAGCCGTAGAAAAGCGTCGATTTCGAAATTTAAGGGCTGAACTTTTTGATCGAGCAGGTTGTTATAGGCTTTAACGCCGTTTTCCAAAATATAGGTGTCGGGGTCGTCTTCTTCAGGTAAAGGGATAATAAAAGCGTTTAATCCGTTGTTTTCCAGAATGTATGCATTCTTAATGGCGGCTTTAACGCCGGCCGTATCGCCGTCGTAAGAGATGTATACATTTTGAGTATAACGGCGCAATAACCGAGCCTGCGCATCGGTTAAGGCTGTTCCGCTGCTCGCTGTTACGTTTCTGATGCCGGATTCATATAATCGCAGAAGATCAAAATAGCCCTCTACGAGAATGACGTAATTGTTTTGACGGATGGATTGTACGGCGAGATGAAGGCCGTATAGAATTTGTCCTTTTTTATAAACAGGACTTTCCGGACTGTTTAAATATTTCGGTTGTTGCTCTTCGCGCAGCTTTCGTCCGCCGAAGCCGATAATTTTTCCCGTCGTATTCATAAAAGGGAACATCACGCGATAACGGAACTTGGCGTAGTAACCCTTTTCGCTCTGCTTTTCCTGAATCAAGCCGAGCTTTTGTGCTTCTGCTAAATCAACTTTTTCGGATTTTAAGTAATCTAAAAGTTTGTCATAAGAATCGGGTGCAAAGCCGAGACGAAAGGCTTTTATGGTTTCCATGGATAATTGGCGGTTAATAAAATAGTTTAATTTCGTTTTGTTTTGCGGCTTATGCAGCGATTCTTCAAAAAAACGACAGGCTTTTTCATTGATATCATATAATTTTTGAAAATAATTTTCCGCTTCTTCGTCTTTTTCCTCTATGGTAATTTGTATTCCTGAAAAATCGGCGGCGCGTTTAAGGGCTTCGGGAAAACTGAGATGTTCGTATTCCATAATAAAAGTTAAAACATTGCCGCCTTTTCCGCAGCCGAAACAGTGGAAAATTTGTTTTTCGGGATTGATTTTAAACGAGGGTGTCTTTTCCGTGTGAAAAGGGCAGAGAGCCTTAAAATTCTTCCCATCTTTTTGCAGATTTAGATACTGAGAAATATAGTGAACAATATTGGTGGAAGATCGGATTTCGTCTACTTTTTCTTCTGAAATTTTCATGGAAGCCGCAACGCCTTTTCTTGACTGGTAGTTCCAATTTGACTAAATTACAAAATTAAAAAAAATAACGCTATAAAACAATAAAATCGATCTGGTACAGAAGGTGATAATGTGGCTTTGTAATTCAATTAATAAAATTATTTTGATAATACCGCATGGGGGAGGCAAAGAGAAATCTCCGAACCATATTAATTGCCAGCTTTTTTTTAGTCCGTTGATCGGAGGAAATAGTCATCAAATTCCGAATTTATTTCAAGACGTGTGAATATTTGCGATGATTGATTAGCGATTTGGAAGAAAATGATTGAATTTATGATAATAAAAATAAACAGTCGGGAGGAAGTATGACAGCAAATCAGGAAAATCAGATAAATATAGAATTGGGTGAAAAAGAAGCCGAGGGTATTTACAGTAATCTTGTCTTGATTGCTCATTCTCCGGCGGAATTCGTATTGGATTTTACGCGCGTTCTTCCGGGAAAACCCAAAGCAAAAGTTTATTCGCGTATCATTATGGCTCCACAACATGCCAAAGGCCTTTTAATGGCCCTTGAAGAAAATGTTAAAAAATATGAAGCGCAGTTCGGCGAGATTAAAATTCAGGGTAAAAATACCGGCGCAAAAAGTATGGGATTTACGAATAACTGATAACTTCAGGATGCGCATTAATTGCATTAATTTCATTAATTGTGTAACTTTAAACTTATGATAATGGGAATAGCAGAGAGAGTTCAAAAAGTCCGCAAAGCTGTTGAAAGCGCTTGTAAGCGCAGCGGTCGTTTGCCCGAAGAAATAAAACTGATAGCCGTTTCAAAAACCTTTCCCGCTGAGGTAATCGGTGATGCGTATACGGCGGGATTGCGCGTGTTCGGTGAAAATAAAGCGCAGGAGTTAAGGGATAAAGCGCCGCAGCTCCCGCAGGACATCGAATGGCATTTTATCGGGCATTTGCAAAGCAACAAAATAAAATATGTTGTGCCGTACGCTTCATTAATTCATTCGGTTGATTCTATTGCTTTGGCTGAATCTCTATCCGCTTTCGCGGTAAAAAAAGAGCGACAACTATCGGTTTTAATTGAAGTTAATACCAGCGGGGAAGCGTCGAAATTCGGGTTAAAACCCGATGATGTTTTTGAAAGGGTTCAAGAAATAAGGGAACTAAAAAATATAAAGGTTCGCGGATTGATGACCATAGGGCCGTTAACAACGAATGAAGATCAAATTAGAGCTTCATTCCGACAGCTTAGAACAATTCGCGAAAAGTTAGCGACAACGGCTGAACAATCAGAAATTGAGACACTTTCCATGGGAATGTCTCAGGATTTTGAGATTGCTATAGAAGAAGGGAGCACTATGATACGCGTAGGAACAGCCATTTTCGGCAGCCGCGGAGGGGTAAAATGAAAATAATGCCCATTGAAATACGCAATCAGGAATTTAAGAAATCCATGCGCGGTTATGATGCCGTTGAAGTGGAAACCTTTCTTGAATTGGTTGCCGGAGAGTATGAAACGCTACTCAATGAAAATGAGCGACTGCAAAAAGAGCTTGTCTCGATGGAAGCCGATCTCAAGCATTTTAGAGAGGCTGAAAAAACCCTAAAACAGACCTTGTATAATGTGCAGAAAACTTCTCAGAAGTCTAAAGAGAATTCCGTTAAAGAGGCTAACCTGATAAAAAAAGAGGCACAGCTTGCGGCTATTCAATTGGTAGAACGGGCGCGCAGTGAAGTTCATAAAATGCAGGAAGAAGTAAGGGCGCTTAAGCGCCAAAAGGATTCGTTGATAACCCGTTTGAAACATGTGCTGTCTTCCCATATCGAACTGTTGGATGTACTATCCATAGACGATGCGCCGCTTAAGAAAAAGTCCAATGTCCCGGTAAAAAAAACGTCATCGTCTCCTGTGCCAATAAAAAAAGCACAAACGGCAACGGAAAGCGGCCCTGAAGAAAAAGAGGTAAAGGAGGAAAAAGAAATGCCGGAAATAAAGATGCCTTCGGAAAAGAAAACAGTGGAAAATTCTCCAAAGGATACGGACGCTTCCGATATACCGGCTGATAAGGGCAAAAAAAATAAGGAAAACGGCGATGATTTCTTCAAAGATATCTTCGGCGATAATATTGATATTGATGAAGTGTTAAAATAAAACGAGAAACGGCCGCTTTCCATAAGGTCTTATTCTAGTCTATGTATAAGCGGTTTGATTTATAACTATTTGTATTTAAACTATTTAAAGATGTTAATTTGTTTTGGTCTTGATAAAAAAGGAGATTGTTATGAAAAAAATAATGATTAATATTATTATCTCAATGAGTCTGTTTGCTGTGTATAGCTGCAGTGGGCACAAAGCGCTGACAAAAGAGAACGTTTATCCGCAGGCATCCGCAAAAATCTTTATGAATAACGCCGTTTTGAAAGAGGGTTTGATAATAAAAAAAGAAGATAACAAACTGATTTACATCGATTCCGAATCTCATAAAAAAGAGACGTTAAATTATATCGATATAAAATCCATCAGTGATGCGGATGTTTATTATGATTTCAACGGTAATGTGATTCCCGTGACCGAGATTAAAAACAATAAAAAGGCTTCCAAAATGCTGTCTTACGGCGCGGGCGGATTGGTATTGGGCGCGGCGCTCGGCACGGCTATGGGTATCGCTTTAAATGGCATGGAAGTGGATATGAACCCCTATATTTCTATGGGACTTTTTGGCGCGGCCGGCGCGGTGTGGTTCGGCATAAAAGGATCTCATCGTGATTTTGAAGACGCTGTGTACGAAACGCAATATAAACGTTATCACGAG
>CAYRJN010000207.1:0-6535 GCA_964424545.1 uncultured Calditrichaceae bacterium | reverse complement strand
TTATTTCTGTTTTGCAAGATAGATGGAATAAGCGTAAACTTTGAAATTCCGATACTATAAAATAAAATTACGCACTCAAAAGAAGGAGGAATTTATGCGTTTAAAAATCAAAAAACTTAATCAGGATACAAACAAACGCCGTTCCATTGCCGGCGTAATTGTAGCCGCAATTGCCGCTTCGGTCTGTTGTGTGGGGCCATTGGTTCTTCTCGCGCTCGGTATCGGCGGGGCCTGGGTGGGCAACCTAACCGCTTTAGAACCGTTTCGTCCTTACTTAATGGGACTGACATTTATAGCTTTAGGTTACGCCTTTTATAAAATTTACCGCAAACCAAAAGCAGAAGAGTGCGCGCCGGGAAGTTACTGCGCTAATCCTAAATCGGATCGCATAAATAAAATTGTCCTCTGGACCAGTACGGTATTTGTGATTTTGCTTTTATCCGTCCCCTATATTACTCCGGTTTTATATGCGGATCAAAGCAAAGCGGTGGAAGAATCGGGAATAAGTGAAGCAGACTTAAGCGTAATAACGCTTGATGTTCCCGGAATGAGTTGCGCGTCATGTCCGGTAACCGTGCAAAAAGCCTAAAAAATTTAGACGGCGTTATTTCGGCTGAAGCGTCTTTAGAGACAAAAAAAGCGGTCGTAAGGTATGATCCCGCGCGTGTAAATCCGGCACAAATGATTGAGGCCACAACGAATGCGGGGTATAAATCGAAGATCAATAAAAAATAATTAATAAAAAGCAAAAAAAGGAAAACAAAAAATGATAATAAAAACAATCACACTTAATATTAAAGGAATGACCTGTGAGCATTGTGCGAAAACAATAGAAAATGCTTTAACGGATGATGGTATTACAGAGAAATCAGTCAGTTATCAAAACCACAATGCTATAGTCTCGTATCAAGATGAGCGCATATCTGAGAAAGAAATAATAGGAAAAATCCAAAAGGCCGGCTCGTATCAGGTAACGGACACGAAACGTATAACGAGCGACCGAAATACTTCGTCTCATCTGATTATCATCGGTGGAGGCTCTGCCGCTTTTGCCGCGGCTATCCAGGCGCATGAACTGGAAATTAAAGTAACCATGATTAATGACGGGCTGCCCATTGGCGGCACTTGTGTTAATGTGGGTTGTGTGCCCTCAAAAAATCTTATCCGCGCGGCGGAAGAGCTGCACCGCGCACAAAACGGAAAATTTGCAGGCATCAAAACAAACGGAATCATCACTGATTTCAAGAAAATTACAGAGCAAAAAAGAGAATTAGTGCAAACGCTGCGTCGGGAGAAGTATATTAATGTGGTCAAAGATATGGAAAATTTCAACCTAATAGAAGGCCGTGCGAAACTGACCTCGGCAAATACAGTAGCGGTTAACGGAGAAGAAATCCGCGGCGACGCCATATTAATCGCCACGGGCGCCAAACCAGCTATTCCGCAAATACCCGGATTACAGGAAAGCGGCTATTTAACCAATGAAAGCGCTTTTGAGCTGGATGAAGCGCCAAAAGATCTGATTGTTATCGGCGGCAACTATATTGGGATTGAAAATGCTCAGCTTTTTTCTCGTCTCGGCAGTAAAGTCACTTTGCTGGAAATGCAGCCGCAAATCATGCCCAATGAGGATTCCGATGTAGCCGATGAAATCAGAAGACACCTTGAGAACGAAGGTATTGAGATATACACGAATGTTATGACAAAGCGTGTGTATAAAGAAAACAATGAAACGGTTTTAGACTTTTCCAATGACGGTAACAGGAAGACGATACGCGCTTCGCATTTAATTATTGCAGCAGGCAGAACAGCTAATACGAGCAATATGGGTTTAGAGGAAACGGGCCTGAAATTAGATGAGCGGGGATTTATACAGGTTGATGAGTATCTGCAGAGCAATATTGAAGGTATCTATGCCGCAGGTGATGTAACGGGAGGATATATGTTTGTTTACACCGCTGCATACGAAGGTAAACTATCCGTATCAAATGCTTTCTCGGAAATTAAAAAGGAGGCGGACTATACGGCATTGCCCTGGGTGATTTTTAGCGACCCTCAAGTAGCAGGTGTTGGTATGGATGAAAAAACTGCTGAGGAAGCGGGTATTGATGCGGAAACAGCTATCCTGGAATTAAGTCATGTTCCCCGCGCTATCGCAGCAAGGGACACAAGAGGATTTATCAAGTTGATTCGCAATAAAAAAACCGATCAACTGATCGGAGCGCGTATCGTGGCGCCGGAGGGGTCGGAACTTCTGATGGAATTGGCCATGGCTATTAAATTCGGCATAAAAGTCGAGCAGATGAAAGAGATGTTTCATCCCTATCTGACGCTTTCGGAAGGTATAAAACTAACGGCCATTACCTTTGATAAAGAGGTGAGCAAACTCAGTTGCTGCGCAAGTTGAGATTGAATTATTATCCATTTCGATGAAAAGATAATTTAATGAATATTATTGCAGCATATTTCACCGGAACCATGATGCTTAAAAAGATGAAATCATTAATATTATTCAAACCCGTCTATAAAACTTTTCCGATATTTAGCGCTTAGATAATAAAAACGAATAGTGAAAAAAAGCGCAGCGACGGTTAGGCCGCTTAAAAATCCGATCCAAATACCGATTACGTCCATATCATATACAAAAGCGAGCATATAACTTAAAGGCAGCGCGATAATCCAATAAGCGATAAATGAAATAATCATGGGTATTTTGACGTCTTTTAAACTTCGTAGAATGCCCAAGCCGACCGCCTGCAAGCCGTCGGATATTTGAAAAAGGGCTGCAATTATAATCAACGTGGAGGCAAGGGTCACTACCTGCGGTTCTCTAATATATAATAAGGGTAATTCTTTGCGGAATAGCAAAAAAATGATTCCGAAAAAGGCCATAATAACAACGGCAATTTTTTGGGCAAGCAGTCCCGCATCGCGCATATCCCTATAATCTTTGCGTCCCAAAGCGTTTCCTACGCGAATCGTGCCGGCCGCTGCAATGCCCAAAATAATCATAAAAGAAATCGAGGCAAGATTTAAAGCAATTTGATGAGCCGCCAGCTGTCGGCTCCCCAGCCAGCCGATCATAACGGCCGACAATGAAAAAGCGCCCATTTCGAAAAAGTGCTGAAAGGCGGAAGGCACGCCTATTCGAAGTAACTCTTTGATCGTTTTACTGTCAATGAATTCTATTTTGAACTTTGGTCTATATATCGTAAAACGCGGCGCTTTATTAAAGTAAATGATGATGGCGATTGCCATAAATAACCGTACAATAAAGGTGGAATAACCGGCGCCGTCCAATCCGAGTTTGGGAAAACCGAGCTTGCCGTAAATCAATACCCAGTTGCCGAAGATGTTAACAATATTAGCGATCAAACTGATGTACATCGGCGGATGCGTATAGGAAAGTCCCTCGATAAATTGACGGTAAACCTGAAAAGCCATAAAGGGTAAAATAGAAAAACTGAGAATTTTGGCGTAGGTGCGAGCATGAGATGCGACCTCTTTTGTTTGGCCAAGATAATCTACCCAATCGGCGAGAACATAAGTTAATGCAAAAAGAAGAATAGCGATAACCGAATTAATAAAAATAGAATTGGTTAATATTATTTTACCCTGGCTCCGGTTTTTAGCTCCGGCGGCGATGGCCGTTAACGGTGTAATGGCCAAGGTAATACCAATTCCCAAAATCAGTATCAGAAAAAATAGACCGTTAACCAAGGATGCGGCGGCCAATTGCGTTGAACCGACATGACCGACCATAATACTGTCGGTGACGCCAAGCATAATATGCCCGATCTGTCCGATGGAAACCGGAACAGCGAGCTTCATTGTTTCTATTACCGCATTTTTTGTCTCTTTTTTCATTTTATTCACAAATAATTTTTTATTTGTTGTTTCCTGTAGTATTAAGATAAAATTTTATGAAGATAAATGGTGTAATCGTTCCGATATATGATATGTTTTTAACAAATGTAGCAATTTGATTTTTCCCCTGTTACATAAAATATAGATGTATTTTTTCTATGATGCGGATTGTCTGTTTTTGGCTGGCGGCTCCTTTGGGTTAGGTTGCTCGGAACCTTAATTGGAATAATAACTACTGTCTCGGGCGCAGCGAAACCCGAGAAAGTCATAATCCGCTGTTTTAGGGTAGTATGTCCTATATGTCGCTCTCAGATAACGGAACCCTCTGTTCCACGATGCTCCCCGTATAACTTTGTAGCGTCCTTTTTGCGGGCCTTTCGGATTTGTTTTCGGGCTCGTTTTATAATAATTGGCGTTATACCAGTCGGCGCACCACTCAAGAACATTGCCTTCCATATCATAAAGGCCGAATATATTCGGAGGATAGCTCTCTACCGGCGCGGTGTATACATAACCGTCGTAATATTTATCAACGATGGGATAAAGCGCCTTTAATTGGTGAAATGATTCATCGGCAATATTGCCGTAATTCTTGCCGTGGTGAGTGCTGGTTCCGTAAGTATAGTAAAAACTTCGGCTCTTGCCCCTTGCCGCATATTCCCATTCGGCTTCCGTGGGCAGTCTCTTTTTGACCCATTTTGCATAATCGCGAGCCTCTGTCCAAGTAACGTTTACTACGGGATGATTGTCCTCGTTCCACTTAGGCTGTTGTGGCATTTTGCGTCGTGTCGCCTCGCAAAAACGGCGATACTCCTCAACGGTTACTTCGTGTTTGTCAAGATAAAACGCGCTAATCGTCACGGAATGAATGGGATATTCATCTTTTTTTTTATTGCTGCCCATTTTAAAAGTTCCGCCCGGTATAAAGATCATTCCGTCGACTTCTTTAAACTTTTGTTTTTGCGTTTCTTCTTTTTCGCTCGATTTCGAGGTAAATTTAAGGGAACAGGACATTATCAGAAATAAAATAATTACGGAAAATAAAGCGGATATTTTCATAAATACTATGGTCTTTGTTTTAATTAAATAATACAATCATAAAGTTTAAAACGCGTACGTTAAAAAAGCAAATCAATTATAATGTTAAAATAAAAAAAAACGCTATTTATGTTTGATTTTGGAGCTAAATATTATATGGAAAGAGCAAAACACCCCAAAAATGCGGCCTTGTTGATATGTCCGTTATCATCGGCGGATTTTATGGGAAAGAATATGAAATGTATCGAAAAATTTTTTATATTGAAAAGGCTATGTATTTTACTGCGACAAATCAAGATACAAAGCGGCAAATAATCGCTTTTATTTATTAATTTGCGAAATGAGCTTCTTTCTGTTATTTTGCAACATTATGTCTCAAAAGGATTGAATGATATCGGATGCGTTTAAGGCTGAAAATGATTGCTAAGTTGTTTTTGTATGTAAAATCTTATGGCTTCCGCTAATGAAAGTATGAGGTTCGCTTTGTATCTGCAAGTAAAAAAAATAACTTTATTTATGCTGTTGAGTTTGATCTTTACAACTACGCTTTTTGCACAGGATAAAGATACAAAAGCCGTTTCCGAACAGGATTGGGGCATCGGATTGGCCAGCCGCAGCGCTTCAATCCCGTATAAAACGGATGGGACGCATAAAATAGTAAGCGCCGTACCGATGCTTTTTTATGAAGGAGAGCGCTTTTTTATACGCGGTATCGGCGGCGGGATATATTTCTACAACGGTCAGCAGTGGAAAATAAGCGCGCTAATGCGTATACACTTTGTAGACTTGCCCAATGAGTATCAAAATAAAGTGCAGCCTAACAATATGGATTACGGGGTGCGGACGCGCTGGTTTTTTCGCGGTCCGTTTTTTGTTGACGCTGAGCCGTTGCTGGATTTTGATAATATGTTTTCTGTTAATTTGCGTATCGGAATGCTTCATAAAGGAAAATGCTTCCTTTTTAATCCCTTCTTTGAGGCAAAAATTAAAAGCGCCGATTATAACAGCCGCTACTTCGGATTAACATTGGAACATCTTAAAGGGGGCGTAGATTATTCACTCGGAATCATTGCCGATGCGCGCGTGTTTAGAAATTTGTATCTTTACGGGGCGGCAAAACTTACCTTTTTTGATAAAAATGCACGTTCGGCGGTATATATTGACGATGATATAAAAGGAGAAATTTATTTGGGATTTGGTTTTTCAAACGATCCGGCCAGACCAAGAGAAAAAGATTTGGAAAATCGGCCATATTTGCGTCTTTCGCACGGCTGGGCAACGCCCAACTCCTTTAATCAGGCTGTATTTTTTGATATTGTTCCGGATCCTTATCATAATCAGTTGACATCGCTATTTTACGGTTATCCGTTGACGGATCGTGTATTCGGTATTCCGCTCGGGCTTTACATAACAAGCGGTTTTACTTACCATCAGCCTTCATTGGTGCAGGGAAGCGCGATCGAACTCGTCCTGGCCATGAAAGCTTATGTTACCATTTATTGGCCGATTCGCTGGCGTATAGGTATGGCGGAAGGGTATTCCTACATTAACCATATAACCTATATTGAACAGCAGGTTTACGACCGAAAAGATTATATACCGGTGCATTTTTTGAATTATCTTGATTTTA
>CAYRJN010000206.1:0-6736 GCA_964424545.1 uncultured Calditrichaceae bacterium | reverse complement strand
ATCCTATTTAAATTCGTAAAATATATAGCAGTATAAATATAAACGAAAGTGAGTATCCAACAAGTCAGAGAAGCCCATATAAATTTTAATCCAATAAAAGTATAAGCGGCAAAAGATACAAGTATTAAGCCCACATAATAGGTATCAATGGCAGGTTCTTTTGTTGTAACAATCATGGCAATAATACCGCCGCCCGCCGTAAGAATCGCCAATGATATTAAGGGTTGAGCAACCTTTATAAAAGAATTCATAAATGAATATAAGATAATAAAAAACACAAAAGGAATGACAATGTAAAAACGGATAATTCTAAAAGGCCTTAACATTTCCTGCAATAAGATAATATCAAGCATATAAAACCCGGCATATATCAAAATACCAATGGTTAAGGCAACACGAATCTGATTTATTTTTTTATCATAGTAAAAATTATTGAAATCTTTTTCGAGATTGTGGTCTTTAAAGGATAAGTTCAGTGGATTTATCCCTAATTTTTTTACAGTTTCAAGCAGGCTGAAATCTTTAAACAGATTAGGTATAGTTGTCATAAATTCTAAAAAAAAAATTATATTTTAATTGTTCTTTCGAACTCCCGTTGTCGCACAACCTCATAAAGGATTATAGCCGCGGAAACCGATGCGTTTAATGAATTTATCCGTCCGTACTGTGGGATAGATATTCCGGCATCGCACAAATTGGCGATATTTTTTCGCACGCCTTTTCCTTCGCTTCCTATGATAATTGCCGTGGAATCGGAGAAATCCGTTTCATATATATTGCTTTCGGCATTTCCCATCGCCGCGTAAACGTTAACACCCCCTTCTTTTAGAATATTAATAACGGCGGCTAAATCATTTGTTAAAAAAAGCGGAACATGAAATAGAGCGCCGGCTGATGTTTTTGCTACGGTAGCGTTCAATTCGGCGCTGCCTTTTGCGGGAAATATTATTAGGTCAACGGCCGTTATTTCAGCAGTTCTTAAAATGGCGCCCATATTATGCGCATCCTGTATCTGATCCAGAATCAATATTAAAATATTTTTTTTACTGATTATCTTTTTAAAAGTTCCATTAGTAATAAAAGGATTGAATTCGATTTCCGCCGCAACGTTTTGATGTACGACAGCCCCTACGATTTTTTGGAGATCGTTTTTACCGACTTTTACAACGGAGACATTGTTTTTAAGGCAGCGTCGTTCGATACGTGCGATTATTTTTCCTTCGGCTTCTTTTGCCAGCCAAACTTTGTTTACTCTTTTTTCGGATCTCAAAGCCTCAATAACCGGCTGTCGTCCGTATATTTTTAAAATAGTATTAATTTTCATAGTATTATTATCATATATTTTTTTCATATATTCTAACATAATCAATTAAATACTGCTGCGGGAAAATAGAATCATCAATTTTTCCGCCCCAAGAGCCCCCGAGCGCCAGATTAATCAGTAAATAAAAAGGTTTTCTAAATTGATCCGCAACTTCTTTTTGGCTTTTATCTATTTGAAAAGTGTAATATTTTTTTTGATCAAAATAGAAGTCCATTTTATCTCTATTCCATTCCAAAGCATATACATGAAAATCGTCATAAGGTTTTTTCGCTAAAATATTAGCGCCACATGAGTTATGCTCTCCCGCTCGACCAACTCCATAATGTACCGTCGCGTAGATCTTATCGGGATCATGACCTACAAATTCCATAATATCAATTTCACCGCAAAGCGGCCAGCCGATTTCGGCAATATTAACGCCGAGCGCCCAGATTGCCGGCCAAACGCCTTTACCACGCGGCAATTTTGCTCTTACCTCCACACGACCATATTTGAATTGCATTTTATTTTGTGTATTTATGCTCGCCGAAGTATAATGCGCATATTCTTTTTCTCTCCTCCAATCGGTGGAATTGAGGTTAAAACTGGGATTCTTATAGCGTTCTTTTCGAGCTTCAATAATTAAATAACCATTTTCAACGCGAGCATTTTTCAAACGATTTTTGGTATAAAACTGCTTTTCGAAATTTCGCACAAAGCCAATCTCATAGCCCCATTTAGCGCTGTCCGGTAAACCGGAATAATTAAATTCGTCAGCCCAAACCAATCTCCACTCTCCGACGTTTGCCGTAGCAAGCGAACAAATAGAAAGTAATATATAAAACATACGATGCATCATAACGAGCCCTTTTTACAAAAGTTATATTAAGTAGGAGCAAAATGTTATCCGAAACTTTAATGATGATAACGGATTATTTCAACCTGTTCCATAGTCATCAATACACCGCAGCCACTCTCGTCAATCATCTTACCGAACGATTCAATAGCTTCCTTAATGCGTTCGGGGATATCGACAATCTCAACGAGAATAGGCAAGTCTTCCGACAGACGTAATATTTTAGCTTTATGAATGACAACGCTGTGAGCTCCGAATCCCTGAACGCCGCGAATAACGGTGGTTCCGGAAAGGCCAATCTCTTTGGCTTTTCTGACAATAGCTTCATAAAGGGGAAGGCCGTGATAACGATCGTTTTCACCAAAATAGATGCGCAACAATTTACCTATTTTTGCAGTTTTCATTGCAACTCCCAAAAGTTATATTAAACGCGCTAAGGTTATGCCTAACCACACGGCGATTAAACCGAAAACAAGATTTAAGATAATGTTTAAAAAGGCCTGATAATACATCATTTCACGAATCAACATTATCGTTTCAAACGAAAAAGTGGAATAGGTGGTAAAGGCACCCAGCAATCCGATTGCAATTAAATTACGTAATTGGGGAGAAATAATAAAGCGCCCCTCGGCAATTATTAAAAAAAAACCCAATAAAAAACTGCCGAGAACATTTACAGCTAAAGTGCCGTAAGGCAACGAAGCTCCGGCAACCCTATGCGTCCAACCGGACACAAGGTATCTGAGAATGGCACCGACAAATCCGCCGATGCCGATAATTAATATATTCATAAGCGTCGCTCTTTTTTTATTAAATAAAATAATTATTTAAGGTAAATCACTTTTTGTACGTTTCCAAATTTATAAACACCGTTATCAAAGATATACGATCGTATAAAATAAAGTCCCGATGTCACGTATACACCATTATCATTCTTGCCGTCCCAAACGGAAATGAAGGAATAGTTATTTTCCATCTTGTACGTTTTAATCGTTCTGATTTTTCTTCCTAAGATATCAAAAATATCGAGTTTGTGGCGTAATTGGGTCCAGTTAAAAACACGAATCGAAACCTCTCTGGAGAAAGGCGTCGGATATATCGCTTCGATCTCAATCATGGCATTATCCCGTTTATACGGTAGTTCGTTAAGGGATTTTAAAATCCAGTCGTCTTTGTCAAAAAGAACTTGTATCGGTTTGTAATCAAAGATAAAAGAATAGGTTTCCTTTGTTTTATTATTCAAAACGGTCAGCGTGGTATCCGGAGCCGAGATAAATTGAAATGTTAAATCGACAGGCATTTCATAAATCGGTTCAGCCTGTGTTTGAGCGATCATCACATCAATATCATACTTTCCTGCATTGTTGGGGGTCGCATTCCAACCGAATTCATATTTGGGATAATAAGGATAATTCAACCATTGGTCAAAGTAGCGTTTTAAACTTAGCCCCGACTTTTGTTCACATATTTCAATAAAATCCTTGGTGCGTACGGAGCCGTAACGCCAGCGAGGATCGTTAAGATAGGATTTTAAAATATCAAAAAAAATATTATCTCCAATAATATGACGAAGCATATGTAATACCCAAGATCCCTTATGGTAAACGATTATGTCGAACAAACTTCCGATATCCAACGTATCTTCTCGAATAATTGTTCCGTCACCAAAGTATTTTTGTGTGGCCATATAAGCGTGATAGGCATCCATACCCGGCGGATAGCCCGCGAAACCCGCCCATTCGGCGTAAAGCGGTTCCGAATAACTGGCAAATCCTTCGTTAAGCCAGATATCCGTCCATGAAGCGCAGGTTACTTGATCGCCAAACCAATGATGCCCGAGTTCATGCACATAAATGTATTTCCATGATGGCGATACATAACCTATGGATGTTAATGTTTGATTTTCCATTCCGCCGCCCCAATTGAATTGCGCCATACCGTATTTTTCATCAATAAACGGATACTCACCGAAAAAATATGAAAGCGCTTCAAGATAATCGGGGACATCGGAAAAAATCGTATCGGCCGCTTCAGCCCGATTAGGATAAACATAATAGTCCAATAACAGGGAATCATTGGCGCCATAATGATAATAATCGCTGAAATGATAGTATGTTCCCGCCACAAGAGAGACAAGATAGGTAGCAATCGGATATTTTTCGTGCCAATGGAAGGTTACCGTACCGTCTTCGTTTGTAATTTGCGCTATAAGAGAGCCGTTTGAAGCGGCGTAATATCCACGGGGCACGGTCAACAACACATCGATGGAATCTGCTTTATCGGCAGGCGTATCTTTACACGGCCACCAATAGGGCGCGCCGTAAGGTTCGCTCAATGTGCTTGCCATCGGCGTATTCTCACCAGGCATTATATCGAACCGAAACCAACCGTTATCAGCGGGTTGTCCCTCGTATTCAATAGTTACGGAAAGTTCTTCATTGCTATAAATATATCGTTTTAAAGATAAGCTTATTGTTCGCTCTGCTTGTGTAAATGTATCGGCATCCCCGCCGACGTCGCTTACCACCATCCTGCTATCCAAATCAAGCGTTATTTCATTTAAACTATCGGCAAGAACGGAAAAACGGGTTGTAGTTTTTCCGATAATTTTATGCTGCGTAAAGTCGATTGTCAGATTCAACCTATAATAACACGCATCAAATTGTCCCTGATTGACGCTCGTTTTTTTTGGAAAAATAAAATTTCCAGGCATAGCAAACTTATGTTTTAGATCAACTTTCCCCGGCGGCTTCATAAATTGTTGAGCTGTAAGCCCTTTAAAAAGTACGACGGATAGAATTAATATTTTTATAAATATATTCACCTTATATGGGCCGATCCGAATTATTACTTATGTGTATTAAAAATATACCATTATTTAATATAGTTGTATTTGTATCCTTTCACCATTTCCCCCTAAGATGTTTAAAACTTAATCAAACACACCAAAAAGGTTTAGTAAAATTATAAAAACAATTACGGGTATAAAATATTTTATAACAAAAATCCACATCGGTTTTAATTTACTAAAAACAGGCGACCCCAATTCTATTTCATCGGCCGCTTTTTTTGCCGTCCATACCCAACCGATAAATATGGAGAGTAGAAACGCGCCAAAGGCTAAAGAGAAATCGCCGAATAGAAAAGACATTTGGCTTAAAAAATCAGGCGAAGTTAAGCGTTTTGGCAGCCATCCGAAATTTGTAAAATAGTCGCTGGCGCCTTGGGATAATGCGGAAGGTAACCCCATAATAAAAGTAAAAGCGGCCACAACCCATACGTATGTTTTGCGATTCACCTTTTTTTCATCCACAAAATAGGCTACGGGCACTTCGAGTAGCGAAATAGTCGAAGTTAATGCGGCAATGGAAAGCAGCAGAAAGAAAAATGCGCCTACAATATAACCGCCCGGCATTTGCGCAAAAAGCTTGGGGAAAATTACAAATACAAGCGACGGCCCAGCTGCAGGATTCTCGCCCATGGCAAACAGAGCGGGAAAAATAATCAGCCCAGCCATTAATGCGATTAAAGTATCAAATAAACTAATATATAAGGCGGAAGTAACAATATTTTCTTTTTTAGAAACATAACTTCCGTAAGTTATCATCAATCCCATCCCAAGGCTTAAAGAGAAAAAGGCCTGCCCCAAAGCGGCCAGAAGCGTTTTACCCGTTACTTTTGAAAAATCCGGCGTTAAATAGAAATATAAACCTTTTTCCGCACCGTTTAGAGTTAAGGCATAAATGATAATGGCTACCATAATAATAAAGAGAATAGGCATTAAAATTTTTGACCAGCGTTCTATTCCGCCCTCAACGCCGCCGTAAACAATCAAGGCCGTTAATACAATAAATCCGGCAAACAAGGGAATAACCATCCATGGATTGGATATAAAATTTCCAAAACCGTTTGGCGAGGCCGTTGCCATTTTAAAAATATAACCCACCGTCCAACCGGCAATAACGCCGTAAAACGACAAAATACCGACGCCTGTCAAAACACCGAGATAGCCTACGCCTTTCCATTTGGAACCCGGTCGAATAGACTCAATAGCACCCACGGGATTTTTTTGCACCGATCTACCCAATGCTAATTCGGCAAACATGTATGGCAGACCGATAAGAAGAACAAAAAGAATATAAATTAATACAAATGCCCCGCCTCCGTTTTCACCGACGATATATGGGAAACGCCAAATATTACCTAATCCTATAGCCGAACCCGCTGCGGCAAATATAAATCCTAATTTAGAACTCCATTGGCCTCTGTCTTCAATCATTACGCCGCTCCTTATTCAATTATATGTTTATAAAATGCTACCCAAATAATTACTACGATCGAGAAATCTTTAAATCATCGCAACGAATAAATTTCGCCCCTTATTGCAAAAAATTCTATATTCACCCCTAAGAATCGCATATAATCGGATTATTACCAATTTAAAAAAATATCGTTTTAAGACAAGAAAAAATTATCGCCGGACGCGGGAGAATATGCCGCTCATGGCAATTAAATATATAAGGGCTCTACTGGGTTTCTTGTGGGTAAAGTTCCAATTTACCAAGGAAAAACAGTAT
>CAYRJN010000205.1:0-6740 GCA_964424545.1 uncultured Calditrichaceae bacterium | reverse complement strand
TTAATTATTAATCATCTATCTAACAAAAAAATCCACAAGAAACCCAGTAGAGCCACTTTTTCTAAAAAAACCAAAACCGAGCTTGTTATACACCGTATAAAAACACTCAATGATGATTGAAGTGAGTTCTTAGTATAAATATTTTTCCGGCGTAATAGAAATACTTAGACTAAAAATAATGACTGGTTATATTAATTACAATAAAATAATTTTTTTTAGTTTTATCTGCGTTTATCTGTCTAATCTGCGTCTTCTGCGTTCTATTTTTTTTAAACGGTTTCAAAATAGGTATCTCCGTCTTCCGGGTTATAGTGTTCGCTTATCCAAAATATGGTATATAACTCTTCGCTGCCGATATTGGTTATATTATGTGTATGCCAAACGGGCATATCGACAAAAGACGGTTTATCGCCATTAAGTTCAAAAGACATTATTTTATCATTGCCGATACGCCTTAATTCGATACGCGCTTTTCCCTTGATAACGGCAAACCGTTCGGCTTTTCTTATATGAAAATGATTACCGCGCGTAATACCGTAAACAGTCGTGGAAAACGATACCTGACCTCCGCTTTTGAGTTTTATCAGCTCTACAAATAGGCCGCGCTCATCCGCATGTTTGGTTAAATGGAATGGGAAAAATTTTTCGTGGTCAATATAACAAACAAACGTATTAAAAAGATTGCGTTCAAAGTGATTCCGTAGATCAGGGATAATTCCGTTTTCAAAATAATCTTTTTTAAAAATTTGTAACAACTTTAATACTTCGGAAACTTTGATCTTTACCGTGTACGGGACTCTGTAATTGGGGATTGGGGATTGGGAATTAGTGATTTGTTTGTAAAAATGTTCCACAAGCTCATTGATATAAATTAGCTTTACTTCACCATCCACATGGATTTGTGGCGTTTCATTATGCGTTAACTGGTGGCAAAAAGTAGCGATAAAAGAATTGTAATAAGGAGTGCCAAAGGGACCGAAAACATTGGGAATGATAAAGGCCGTAAAAGCGGCTTTGTTTTTTTTTGCCCAATCCTCAAACAATTTACGTCCGTCTTTTTTGGATTTACCGTATAAATTATCCTTATCCTCTTGCGTGGAGGATGAAAAAAGGATATGCGGTTTTGATCCCGTACCATCGAGCGCTTTCAATAACGTTTTTACGAGCCGAATATTAGTATCATATATTACCTGGGGATTGCCGTGGCGGTTCATTGCCGCAAGATGCACTATGGCATCACAACGCTTTACAAAACGCTCTAAATCGGATTGATTATTGAAATATTCATCTTTAAACGATATAAGTTGGATTTCATCTTGTTTAAGATTTAAATAATTATACAAATGACTTCCCATAAATCCGGATTGACCGGTTATGCCTACTTTTATTTTTTTCATAATTTAGTGATTGGTGATTAGTTAATGGTGATTGGTTAATGGTGATTGGTTACTGGTGATTAGTTAATGGTGATTGGTTACTGGTGATTAGTTAATGGTGATTGGTTAATGGTGATTGGTTAATGGTGATTGGTTAATGGTGATTGGTTACTGGTGATTGGTTACTGGTGATTGGTTACTGGTGATTGGTTGTCAGCGTTCTCCTTTAACAGATCTTATTAACCCTTGTAACATTTTCTGAATTGTTTCTACTTTATCGGAAAGAATCTGGTAATTATTTATAGATAAATAATTTAAATTTGAAGCAATTATTAACTGAGTATCAACCTCAGAGCCTGAAGCCAACGCAACATATAAAAATTGAATATATTCTTTTTTATGATTACGAGCTGCTCCTTCAGCAATATTCGACGGGATGGAAACCGCAGCTCTACGTAACTGACTACTCAATCCGTATACTTCATCCTTCGGAAAATTCTTTGTAATTCTATATACTTCGGTTACAAGATCGATACTTTTCCTCCAAACATCCAAATCCTTATGAGTTTTCACAATATTTCACCATCCACCTTTTCAACTAATCATAATTAACTATTCACCAAAAACGAACCCCTATTTACTGTTTTTTAATTCCTCTTGAATATAATCCAAAGACAACAGTAATTTTTTCGCACCTTCGATATCTAATCTTTCCGTATTATCGGAATTATAATCCTCGGTTTCGCTGAGCTGCGATTCGCCTTCAAAGAAATATTTATTATAGTTTAAATCGCGGATATCGGGCGGCACACGAAAATAACGGCCTCGGTCTTCCGCCACCGCTTTTTCTTCCCTTGTTAACAAAGTTTCATAACGTTTTTCCCCATGACGCGTACCAATTATTTTTATCTCATTATCGGCATTAAAAATTTCCAATAAAGCTTTGGCCACGGTTTCAATGGTCGCCGCCGGAGCCTTCTGTACAAAACGGTCACCTTGCTTACCATGCTGATAGGCATATAAAACCAGATCAACGGCATCTTCCAAAGACATCATGAAGCGCGTCATATTGGGATCGGTAATGGTTAAAGGCTGATTATTTTTAATCTGATTTACAAAAAGCGGTATAACCGAGCCGCGCGAAGCCATCACATTACCGTAACGCGTTCCGCAAAAAGTCGTCTTAGATTGCAAATTTATACGCGCCTTAGCCACCATCAATTTTTCCATTAATGCCTTTGATAATCCCATAGCGTTTATGGGATAGACAGCTTTATCGGTACTTAAAAAAATTACTTTTCCCACTTCATTAGCCAGCGCGGCATTCAATACATTTTCTGCGCCAAGCACATTAGTACGAATAGCTTCCATCGGGTAAAACTCGCACGACGGCACCTGTTTTAACGCCGCTGCGTGAAATACATAATCCACGCCGCGCATGGCGGCATGAATACTATCATAAACCCGCACATCGCCGATATAAAATTTTAATTTTGCATTATTTAATTTTATGCGCAGGTCTTCCTGTTTTTTTTCATCTCGGCTGAATATGCGAATCTCTTTAATGTCCGTATTTAAAAAACGGTTTAATACAGCATTGCCGAACGAACCGGTACCGCCGGTGATTAATAAGGTCTTATTGGAAAACATGTTTCTTCTCTCTTGTTTGTGATTTGTGATTGGTAATTAGTGATTGGTGACTGGTGATTGGTGATTAGTGATTGGATGCTCGACTGCTCGATACTTGATGCTGGTCGGAGCGTAGATCCCGAAGAGCCCGCAAATCGTGAAATGCCGGTTTCTATTTTTATCCATTAGATCCGCATTACCTGTGTTACATCCACCATGAGCGATTTATAAAAATTGAACGCTGACGACGGTGATTGAACGGATTTACGCTATTTCTATTTTGTATTTTTTACTTCGACATTGCTCAGTGCAAAGAACTCAGTACAAGTACTTTTTACTTACTACTTTTTTTACCACGAAGCCCGCGAAGTACACGAAGAAAATTTAAAGATTCTTTCAATTGCTTGTCCGATTTAAATGACAAGGTAAGTCAATAATTCGTTTTATTTGAAATCAATAAACATTTTCACCGTTATACCGCTTTTGCGTATTAACGAACGTAATAATCCCGGAGCTAATTCTTTATGATTTGGAATTGATAACGTGGGTTTTACCGAATGATATAAAATAATGTGGCTGCCCATTTGATGATCAACATTATATCCGAATTTTTGGAATATTTTAACCGCCTTTTGCCCTGAAATATTTGATAAAGTTCCCACTTATACGGTAACCTCGCCGACAAACAATTCCCGTATCTCGTCTTGTTGTACTCTGTTATGTTTTTTTTCAACATAAAGCCATCCTTTGATGGCGTCCTTTATATTATCCAGAGCTTCATCGATAGTTTTGCCCTGACTCATACAACCATTTAATGCCGGGACATCAACTATATATCCCTTATATTCACTATCATACATAATAATTATCTTGTAATTCATCATAATATCCTTTAATTATTATTTTTACATTGAACGCCGATAACGCTGATTGGAGAAATTTACGCTGTTTTTTTACTTTTTACTTCGGCACACTTCGACATTACTCAGTGCGAAGAGCTCAGTATAGGTATTTTTTACTTATTTTACTACCACGAAGCGCTCGAAGTACACGAAGAAAACTTAAAGATTTTTTCAATTACTTGTCCGTCCATAACGAGATTTTTTCATTTTTCGTTGGTTACATATCTCGGATGCTCGATGCTCGATGCTCGATGCTTGTTGATGGATACTAAACGCTCGCGCTGAGCCTTGTCGAAATAGGTCGAAGTATCTTTTTCTGTTCAGGATATTTAAATTTCAAAAGAAATCCTATTAATGAGATTATAAAAAAAATCTTTTGACCATATATCCACTTCATTAGTATTTTTCAGAAAGGGCAAGACATCCCGTTTAGCGCTATCAATATTTAGATTATCCACCGCATTCCTTAATAAGACCTTGCAATTTTCTTTATCCAGGAAGAAATCACTTGATTTATTTTCCGATTGAATTATTCTTTTTGAAAGATAAGCAATATTTAGTTTAATGTCAGAAGCGACAAACCAAATAAAATCATACCAATCACGCCCTTTAACGCGATTTTTCCAGTTTCTATAAAGAAGAGCATGTACCTTTCCTGCAAACAAATCCGGAAGGGTTACAACGTTAACGCTGCAGGAAAGAGGCTCTATCAGAAATTTTGTTTCCGATGCAATAGGATATGGCGGATCAACATCTATTTCAAATTTAACCTTTAATACCTTGCCTTTGGGAATTAGAGATACGATATCATCCGGAGCGCCGGCATTAATCACCGTTAATAAAGTATTCATTTTAATAAAGGCAGAGTCGGTTTGTCTCGCAATTTTTTTAATTTTTTTCTCAATATCAACCTCAAACCCTAAAGACGAAAGCTCAACCCTTATAGCCGAAAAATATTTTGTTAGTTCAAAATCACTCTTTTTTCGAATCAAAGTAAAATCAAGATCTTCTGAAAAACGCTGTAATCCGTAAAAAATCCTTAATGCCGATCCGCCATAAAAAGCCGCATGGCTGAAAAATCCTGCACGCCAGAGTCCGGCAAGAACCGTTTGCTGAATAATTTCTTTTATAGCATTCTCATAATCTTGCGCTGTATAAAGCGTGTTTTTTCTCAGCAGATTATTTATAAGCGGATGAATCATATTTTTTCAATCGTCTTTTGCAAATATAAAAATGATTTTTTACGATAAACGGTTAATAATTCCTTTAGAAACGCTCTATTTAAATTTTTTAAAGCGCTCTCTTCAATCCTAAGGTTTTCAAAAAGATATGCCTGCATTTCCTTTTGAGAATTAATACACTTTTCAAAGTACAACTTGTCTAACAATGCTCTTTCCGGAGTTGCCATAATAAATCCCCTGCCATCCTGCAAACGAATATAATCTAATCCAATCGAATAGAATTTCTTGTTTATAGCAAAATATAGGAATAGGCCAAGAGGCGTGTTATATTCTTTTCTTCTTTTCATTGTAATAGAGGTAACGACATCAACACGTTCCGGTATTAAACCGTAATACGCTAAGGCATACTCAAGGGAAATATAAGAAGGCCCATATAACATATTTGATATTATTTCTTTGGAATAAACACCTTTATTATGCTCGAATCCCTGAATATATACCCCGCGTTTAATTTGTATAATTCTTTTATCCCTGAGCAGCTTTGTAATTTTATCTTTGGGATGATTGTATGATCGTAATGCGTTCATTAGCGCAAGATGATCAAATTCATTATAGGGTATCTTATCAATAATATCCATTTTAAACCCACATACTCGATATTTTGTCGAGTTAACAGTATTGAAAAGCTGTTTTTAAGTTTTTTTGTTTTGCCTTGGTTGCTCGATGCTCAATACTGGATACTCGATGCTCGATACTGGATACTCGATTCTCGATTCTTGATGCTCGATACTGGATACTCGATTCTCGATTCTTGATGCTCGATGCTTGATGCTGGATGCTGGATGCTGGATACTCGATGCTCGTTTTTATCAGCCATATATCTGTGTCATCGGTGTTCTATTCCCCCCAAAACGGAACGCTGATGACGCTGATTGGACAGATCTACACTGTTTTTATTTTGTACTTTTTATTTTTTACTTATTTTTCTACCACGAAGCCCGCGAAGTACACGAAGAAAACTAAAAGATTTTTTCAATTACTTGTCAGTCCATAACGTGGTTTTTTTATTTGCCTGCTCGCCTCAGGCGTGGTCTTTTTTCATTTTTAATTTGTTACATATCTCGGATGCTCGATACTCGATACTCGATGCTCGATGTTGGTTGCTGAGCCTGTCGAAGCATTGTCTTAATTATTTTTGCTCCATATTTAAGGGGTTAATCACATTCAATTTCATTGTTTTTACTACATTATATAGTGCATTATCACTTGTTACAAAAAACCAATTATCTTCTGAAATGAGCTTGAAGGTTGAAAGGTGCAAAGCATCTAATGTCCTTAATCCATAACTACGACCATATTGTTTTAATAAATTCCCCGCTTCTATTACAGTCATATTACCTACCGGTTCTATATAAAAATCGTCAACTTGCTTATCAAATGCTTTAATTGCACTCTTCAATATTTCCATATCAATCTCATTATTTCTAAAACGGCGATGCAGGGCAGAATAAAATTCTAATTTTGCTAGCTCAGAAATAAATATAGTATTTCTTTTACTGTTTATAATTTTCGTTACTTCTTCGGTAGCCAATTCATTATGAAAAAACTTAACGAGTGCGGAAGTATCAAAATATAATTTCATATACGATCTC
>CAYRJN010000204.1:0-6830 GCA_964424545.1 uncultured Calditrichaceae bacterium | reverse complement strand
ACGATATCCACGCCTACTTGATCTTCCAACAATTCATTGCGCAGGTTCTGAGCCATGCAGCCTACCACACCCATGATTAATTTTTTATTGTCTCGTTTTAACTGCTTAAGAACATTAATACGCTGCCGCACTTTTTGATGCGCATTTTCTCTTACGGAACAGGTATTTAAAAAAAGCGCATCGGCTTTATCGGGAGTATCGGTAAATTCATATCCGTTTTCCGAGAGAATAGATTTTATAATTTCCGTATCATAAACATTCATTTGACAGCCGTATGTTTCTATATAGACCTTTTTCACAGTAATTCCCCCAAAAGTTCCTCTCCTTCTATGCTCACCAGACGCACGGTTCTTATGGAATTTTTTAATGGTTGCTCGCTTTTCACTTTAACGCGCATATAATTATCGCTGAATCCGCTCCAAAATCCATTCTCATCGGCTTCTTCGAATAAAACGTCTATTCTTGCACCGATTGAATCTTCGTAAAAAGCGCGTTTTTTACGTTTTCCCAATTCAATCATTATTTTGTTGCGTAATTTTTTTTCATGGCGCTGCACTTTCGGCTTGTAGTTATAAGCGGCCGTCCCTTTACGATCCGAATAGCTAAAAACATGAAAATAGGTGATAGGTAGATCGGCTAAAAGTTTTTTTGTAATAACAAACTTATCATGACCTTCACCGGGAAAACCGACCATGACATCGGTACCGATGCCTATATTTTCGATTTTTTCAACGGCATAATTGATAATATCGCTGAACTCTGCCGCCGTATGTTTGCGCCGCATGGCTTTAAGTATTTCATTGTCGCCGCTTTGCAAGGGAATATGCAAATGCCGACAGATTTTTGACGAACCGGCCATAAAATCGATCAAATTTTTATCAACGGTAGTCGGTTCGATAGAGCTGATGCGGATACGTTGTAAACCGTCAATTTTTTCCATTTCGGCGAGAATATCGAGGAAATATTTACCCTCATAGCTGTATGTGCCGATATTAACACCGGTGAGAACGATCTCTTTAAAGCCCATATCTACAAGTTTATGCGCCTCGATAATGATATCCTTAAATTTACGGCTTCGCGCCGGGCCTCGAGCCGCGGCTACGATACAAAAGGAACAAACAAAATTGCAACCGTCCTGTATTTTAAGATTAGCGCGCGTATGGGTATCGTATAAACCCACCGACTCTATGGTAAACGCTTCTCTGGATATTTTAGAAGAATGTACGATGAGCGGTTGACTATTTTTATTTAAACCGTTAAGATAGTCATAAAGTTTTAATTTGTGTTCGTTGCCAATAATTAAATCCACACCGTCAATATTCTTAATCACATCAACAGCCATTTGGGCGTAACAGCCCACTACCGCCACAAAAGTATCGGGATTTTTCCGAATACTTTGACGAACCGCTTGCCGGCACTTAGAATCCGCCTGCTCGGTTACCGTGCAGGTGTTAATCACCGTCAAATCGGATGGCTGGCCGTAAGGAACGATTTTATAGCCTTGTTTTTTTAAATTTTCGGCAATAATAGCTGTTTCCGCTTGATTTAAACGGCAGCCTAATGTATGTAATGAAACGCTCGGCATAATATCCTATATTTTTAAACCGTAATAATAACATCTTAAATTTCAATGAGGCTTGAATTTAATTTGAAAACGCCATTAATCCAAATCGTAAAGAAAAAGAAGGATGATTTATTTTTAAATATGCAATATTTATGATTTTTATTCCATCATACTATGTCATAAAATGCGTTTCATTGATTCTATAAATCGGAATGTACTGTAAGCGGAACAACACAAAGCGCCACAATCCTTGAATTAATTGGGGGTATTGTTTCGCCCTTTTATCTTCTCGCCAACATTTGGACAATGACAAAGAGTTAAATTTTTTTTTCTTTTCCTTATTAGGAGAAAAGGACTATGGATAGGGCTATTAGGTTGCCGGTAGAAAGATTTCTCTATTCCTCTATTCGGGATGAATGCTTAAGGATAAATCTTCAAGCAAATTTATAAATCGCGGTCCGGGAATTACTGTATAAGAACTATCAAGGATATAGTACCGATTATTTTTAAAAGCGTTAACTTGGGCGGCAGCCTGCCAATCGTCTTGTAATTGTTTATTAGTCAAGCCTTTTCTATCGTTTTTTAGCACCAAATCAATTATTACATCGGGATTTAAACGAATTATTCCTTCCGCTGATAATAGCGGATAATCAACCAGTTCATTTTTAACCACGTTAACCCCGCCGGCCATGCTTATCAATTCGTCAAAATAAGTATTTTTACCCGCCACATAAACATCGCTCAAATTTCCGCTACCCGCCGTCCGACCAATCGAGAGAAGTACGCTGTATTTAGTAAAAGAATTTACACGCTTTCTCACTAAAGCCATGCGTCGATTAATCTTTTTTACAAGGGTATCGGCTTTTTCGGCGGCGCCGCATGTTTTACCGATATCTAAAATAGAATTTATAATATCGTCTACTTTTTTATTATCTATCTGTAAAATATCAATATCCAATTCCTCAACATACTGTCTTATGTTAGCTTGCTCGGGAAGAACAATTACCAAATCGGGTTTTAGGCTAATTAACGCTTCATAATTCGGATTTAGATAGCCGCCTACTCTATCGATTGATTTTGCAGCGAGAGGGTAATTGCAAAAATCCGTAACGCCTACAAGTTTTTTTTGCAATCCAAGCGCAAAAATCGTTTCCGTGATATTGGGCGCCATTGAAATAATACGTCGGTATTCTTGACTCTTTTTCCCGCTTTTAAAAGCCCCCCCTACGTTTGCATATTGTATAATTATAAAAATAATAAGAAGCGCCGCCAAGACGCTCCCTATTATAAAGTATTGTTTACTATTCTTCATTATATAAAATCTTTTTTTGACGATTAAGAATAAGATTGTCTAAACCAATCATTTTAATTTTTATATTTAAAGGCCGCAAATCCGGGAATAATTGACATTGTATAACTATATTTTAGTTCCCCTTTTGAATCATAGATACGCAGCTCTCCATTCTGTTGAAAATCCTTCGCATCAAGTGCAAAAATCAAATCATTGGATTTATCTACAGCCAGTTGGTAAAAATATCCTCTTATTAATGTGTCATTCAACGTTTGACGCGTCTCCGTATCGTAAGACACAATATAGCCGTTACTCAAATAATATCCGCTACTATGGCCGTTCAAAGCCAAAGCTGACGGATGGCCCTTAATAATTAACGTATCCACAACCGTATCTGAATTGGGATCAACCACATAAACGCCGCCGTCTGTATCGTCGTTCGGATCATTCCAATCCCCATAACTGCCTGAACAGAGAATATGAATTTCGCCTTGCGAACTTACCTGAATAAAACGCGGATTATCGCCGACCGTAAGGGTTTTGATGAGCGAATTATCGCTTATATTGATAACCGAAACCGTATTACCGGAACCAAAACCGCTATTAGCCACATAAACTTTACCTTCCGCTTTCCCCATTTGTTCCGGATTATTACCGACGGCAATATACCCCCTGATACTATTGTCGCTCAGATCAATAATGGCAACATTATTTGTATATAAATTTGTAACATAAGCTCGATTATCATCACCAACCTGCATATAACGCGGACTTGATCCGGCCGGTAGCTCAATGACCCCTTTCTTTTTCCATGTATTAAGACTGATAATCACTATTTTATCGGAATTATTGACAACGATATAACCGAGCGAATCGACAATGGTCATACTTTGGGCTACATCGCCAAGCCCCTCTCCGTTTGTCTTTTTATAAATTTCATTATATACCTCATTTTCATTAACATTTAAATAAGAAAGCGTAGCGTTAGCTTTACCGAAATTGCCTTCATTGACAATATAGACGCCGTCAAGCGTTAAGGGTTTATCCATATCGTCCGGCGACGACGGGTCCTTTTCGCATGATAAAATCAAGGATAATAAAAGCATCAACATTAATAAATTTCTCATAAAAACATCTCCTTTGTTTATGGTTCATGGTGTAAATTATAGGAATTAAAAAAAAAACATAAATCTATATTTATAATACAATTTCATAAAATTTATTAATAATGATTATAGCTTATTTTTCGCTCAAAATATGAAAACCTCTTTCTTAGGGTTTACCGCCGAAACGAAGCGAAATTTGGTAATTTCTCGGAGGCATGGGATAGCCCTTCATTACTTCATATTGCTTATTTGTCAAATTGTTTAAGGAAAAAGAAATATCCAAATCCTGTTTCCATATCGATAAATGTAAAACGGCATAAATATCTAACAAAAAATAGGACGGTAAGAATTCATTATTTTCCAACGTGACATAACGAAAACTATTCCATTTTGCGCGCGCGCCATATCGTATTTTCCAAAAGCCGCTGCCTGCGCTCAACGCCCATTTCTCTTTTGGAATAAACGGCAGTTGATTTCCCATGGTATTGTCTCCGTTAAATTCTACGGCATTCTTTACAGCGCTGCCATGGAAATAATTGAACGATATTTTATTAATTCGGTTTATATCCAGCGCTTCAATCTCAAACTCCACCCCTTCGGATAATACGGCGGCGATATTCTGCGGCCTCCAAAACAGTTCGCCCGGCATCCATTTTATTTGCTGAGAGACATTATTAACATAGAAACTTCCCTTAACAGTCAAAATAAAAGACGAAATTTTCCGGCTATAATCTGCCCCTATCTCAAAATTATTAGATTTTTCCGCCGATAATTGCGCATTGCCGCCCGGCTGCCAGTATAAATCATTAAAAGAAGGAGCGCGATAATTTTTTCCGGCAGACGCATAAATATTCACCTTTTTTACAGAGGCGCTTAGGGAAATTCCGGGCAATAATATGCGGCCGAAATCGGAATAGGATTCAAAACGTCCCGCCGTATGCAAATGAATCGCTTGGATATACCATAAATGTTGCGCAATAAGCCAATCGGCTACTGTATAGAAAGAAAATTGATTACGACGATGACTTCCCGCTTCGGAACTATTGATTTTCTGTTGCGAGGCGTCCATCCCGACATTGATTAACAGCTTTTCAAAAAAAAGACGCTTCCACCGCGCTTGCATTCCTTGTTCACCGTTATAATGCGTACTGTGCAGCGCTTGACCGTCAATCGGCAAATTCGGATTCTTATATTCCATCCAGCTATTACGAAAAAAACTTTGTATAAACCAGCTTCCTTCTCGGTTATAATGTATAAATTTAATACGGCTTAGGGTATTATCATTTGATATGCGCGCCTTATTGGCTCGTTCGCTATTTTCGTTAACATAAGCCGCCGGCGCTCCGTTTTCGTTTTTATAAGACGAGACAAACAGTTCCAAACGGTTTTTAGGGGACAATATAATCTCCCCTTTGTAATTCAAATGTTGCTTCTTGTAATCATGATTTTGCAGCGTTACCTCTTTGTTGTAATCATTTACGGTATAATCATTATTGCCGGAAGCTTGTTCAAAGAAAAAAGTTTGCCGTATATTGGCAAAAGGCAAGTCCAATCTTACGTTATACAAATTATTGTTCCACGAGGCATTTTGATAGAAGAGGCTATAGTTCAAATAATCTTGCGGTTTAAGGGATTGTAAATTTATAACGCCGCCGATAGAACCTGAACCTCCGAATATATAGTTCCCGCCACGATATATATCAATTCCCTGCAAAGCATTGAGCGATAAGGAGCTAAAATTAAAATTCCCCATTTGCAAGTTATTAAGCGGAATACCATCCAATAAGGTCTGCGTTTGCGCAGCGCTCATTCCGCGTAATGAAATGGTCTGGATTTGTCCGTATCCTCCGTAAGATTTTATACTTATGCCGCTCTGCTCATCTAAAAGTTTTTCCGGCGGTTGATAATCATCTCTTATATCCAAATTGATACGACTGATATTTGTGGAAATGGATAGGCGGCTGTCGGGTTGCGCAGGACGCACTACGGTTATCGTTTCGGTATAATCATAAGGCTCAAGATATATCAACGGCTTTTGCAAATCGGCTATGTTGAAATTTTCCGTATAATAGTTTTGCGCCGCAATGGTAATGGCATCGTCTTCCCCGCTTATGTCGACATAACCGTTGCAATTACTGACCAAGGTATCGCTCGGCGTAATTATCAACGCGCCGACAACGGGCTGGCCCGTCCAAATATCATAAAGATAGATAGATCTTCCCGAAATGAGGGAAATCAAAAGTAAAGACAGGGCAATTATATTTAAAAATCTTTTCATAAACAGAACTTAAATATCTGAAAATTTGCTTATAAATTTCTTATTTCTTTAAATCTTGAAAAATTTTTACACGAATCACAAATTAATCGCTTTTCTGCGTTAGATTCTTTTCGGATTTTAAATTCGGAGAAAAAAATAAATGAGAGTAAGGCGGGATGTTATAAAAAACCCCGACCTTCATAAGAGTAAGTCAGGGTTGAATAATCTGGGATTAAACCGACCTTGCCCTCGAAGGTATCTCCGGTAATCAACACACGATCGGTCTCCTGGCTTATGGCGTCAAACCTACTTATCGCGCCTTCCCATTCCCTTGGAACAGTGGCTTTCTCATTACTTGATGTACGAGGTGCGATTTTCGTAGCCAATTACAGTAGCGGGGCTGCAACGGATTTTCACCGTTTTCCCAATTTCCCTTTATCGGGCAAATCGTATGTCTTTTTATTTTTTAGTTCGCCGATTAATATAAACAGATAATTTTTACATAGCAACAAAAAAGTTTTAGTGAAATACGTAAACAGAAAAAGGCCGAGGAAGAAATACCCTCTTCCCGCTTAGTTTTTTTCAAATAATCCAAGTTTTAAATTTATTTTT
>CAYRJN010000203.1:0-6869 GCA_964424545.1 uncultured Calditrichaceae bacterium | reverse complement strand
AACTTTTTATAAAGATTTGTATATCAAAGCGCCTGTTTCCGGTGAAATCAGTAATAAAATAGCCGAAGAGGGCGAAGTGGTTTCCGCCGGTTATCCGGTTTTTACCATTCAGGTCCCACAGGATAATCATGTTATTCTTAATGTACGCGAGGATAAATTGTCGCATTTTAGGAAAGGCGCGCGCATGAAAGGAAAACTCATCGCGCTGGATAATAACGAATTTGATTTTGAAGTAAGCTTTCTATCGCCGCTGGCCGACTTTGCCACTTGGGCGCCGACGAGAGAAAAAGGCGAATTTGATTTAAAAACCTTTGAAGTGCATTTAAAACCGCTCGAAGATATTCCCGATTTACGTCCGGGAATGACCGTACAAATTTTTATTGGGGATTGAAAATCCTAATGAATTCGCCTCTGATACAAATAGCGCATAGAGAAATACTGCGGATTTTCAGACGGAAATCCGGCAGAACTTTATTAATATATATTCCTGTATCCGTCTTTTTATTTCTTTCTTTGATTTATGTTAAAGGCACTTTGCGCGATATTCCGGTTGCCGTATACGACGAAGATCATACAGCCTTGTCACGGTTGATTATCCGCTATATAGACGCCTCTTCCTATGCTAAAGTTGCCCTTTATCTCAATTCGGAAGATGATATGCGTACTTTTTTTCTCGATCACGACGACATTCCGGCGATATACTATATCCCCAAAGGCGTTGAAAAGGGCATTTTGAAGGGCGGGAGCCGTAAGATTGTCGTTTATTCCAATTCATCCAATATTGTATTCGGCAATCTGGTCTATAAAGACGCCAATACCATCGCCACTACAATTTCCGTCGGTATATTATTGAAAAAGTTTATGCTCCAAGGTCAGTCCTTAAAAAAAGCAATGGATCTGGCCATGCCCATTCGCACCCATGCTCATCCCTTGTTTAATCCTTATTATAACTATTTATATTACCTGATTCCCGGTTTGGTTACCGTTTTATTGCAGATGATTCTGTTTTTCGCCGCAACAAGAGCGATTAATTCGGAATTTAACGAAAATACAATCGATGAATTGAACAGAATAGCCCAAGGAAAAATCAGTAATATCTTGTTGGGCAAAGCTTTGGCCTATACGCTGGCGGGATTATCGATAATGACGCTTATCGGAGCCATTTTCGGAATCTTTAAAATTCCTTTACGGGGCAATCTTTTTTATCTGTTTTCTCTTTTCAGCTATTTTATTATAACTACCGTCTTTCTCGGATTGATGTTGTCATCCATCGTGCGCGACGAAATTTTGGCGCTTGATATCGCCTTTTTTTATAATTCGCCGGCTTTTGTCTTTTCCGGTTTTACTTTTCCCATGTTCCTGATGCCCTTTTTCGATTCGTTTTACGGAAAGATAATTCCCTATACGCACTTTTTAAATGCTTTTTTTAAATTGTATCAAATGGATACACCCTTAAGATATATTAAACCCGAACTGTTCGGTATATTGATTTTTCTAATTGTCGGAGTAAGCGGAAGTTTTCTATTCTTAAAATATCAACTGAAAAAGAGTACGGTTTAATGTAATGAAAAAAATGAATCCAAATACCGTTAAAATGCTTTTTAAGAGGGAATTAAATCTTATCGCCGTCGATCACAGCATTATTTTAACCATATTGGTTGCGCCGTTGCTTTACGCCCTCTTCCTCGGTTCGATCTATTTTTATAAAGAGGCCAATCAAATTGCCTTTGCTGTTGTGGATAGGGATAAAACGCCGACTACGCGTATGCTGGTGCGTTTGCTTTCTTCCAGTCCGCAAATAAAATTTGTCGGTGAATTGGACGATTACGACAATGCTGTCGATCAATTTTATCATATGAACATCGAATCTTTTATCTGTTTTCCTCAAGGATTCGAAAAAAAACTGAATAAACTACAACATGCAGACGTCAAACTATTTCTAAGCACGACACGCTTTTTGCCTTCCAACGAAGTGAACAAAGCGGTACAAAAGATTATGTTAACGGCGGGAGCGGGCGTCCGTTTAAAATATTATACGGCGCAGGGTATAAATCCCAAATTGGCATTGGAAATGGTGATGCCCCTGCAAGCTGATGTGCGGCCACTGTATAATCCCACCAATAATTACGGCGATTTTTTATTGCCCGGGTTGTTTTTGCTGATATTGCAACAAACTTTGTTGCTCGGCTTGGGCGAAAGCGTTTCCCATGACGGCGAGAAAAAACAGTATAAAAAACTGCTCGCTTCAGGTATATTAAAATATATGGGCGGGAAAACGACTTTTTATCTAATGCTCTATATCGCCTATTTCTTTTTATTTAGGATGACGGTTTTCCCACTATTTGATCTTCCGGTTAAGGGTAGCCACAGTGCCGTTATGGCAATGAGCTTTTTGTTTATTTCAACAATCATTTTTATGGCCGTATTGATCGGCAGCTTTATTAAAGATCAGAAACGATATATGGAAATTTTGGCTTTTTCCACTTATCCCTTTTTCCTAATATCGGGCTATTCCTGGCCCGTATCCAATATGCCCGTTTTTATGCAATGGATATCCTATGCCGTTCCGACAACCTCATTTTTTAAAGCTTTTATAAAACTCAGCATTATAAACGGCAGCTGGGTTCATATAATTCCGCAATTTATTAATCTACTCATTTTATGCGTTGTTTTCGGCGCTTTGACTTTTTGGCGCCTAAATTACCTTAAAAAAAGGGAAACGTAATTTGTAAGCGATGGTTTAAAATTTAATCGTCAATTGAAAACGCAGCTCCCTTTTTAATAAAGTATTTTGATGAAATGAAAAGGCTGCCAAATCATTATTTTCAAAATATAAGTAGCGATATTTAAAATAAAACAGCAAAAATTTGATTGGCGTCCATTTTAGCATCATGTACCATTTTCGTCCTTGTCCGTATAAAGGATAATTCGCAAAAGTTCCCGGTAAATCATTTTCATATTCATATACTCGGCTTAACCAGGAAGATGTTCTGAAAAAGGTTATGCGCGCGTTCAGTAAAAATTCTTTTCCAAATCGATATCTGAAATCCTGAAATATCAAAGCGCCTTTTTCTTTATAAAAAGGAAGGGTAGTAAATTGCCAGCGGCTTATCAGGCGTATTTTCGGTTTAGGCCGTACTTCTATTTGCAGTCTGATTTCATTCTTTTTAATATGATACCCGCTGTATCCGCTATTTTCGCTATAAAAATATTCTTTGCCGTTGTTTTGTTTAAAACGAATATAAAACAGTATTCTGTTCAAGCGATAATCGCCCTGAAATAACCATTCCAAGTAATCGCCGGGGAAAAGATAAAAATAACTGCGCCATAAATCTTTTTTAAACAAGCGATAAAAATTAAAGGATAAATTTTTAATGGGCGAATAAGTAAATCCGCTGTATAAGCCCTCTTCCGCTTTGGGAAAGGGATCGGAATCATCAAAAACCCGTCCGGAAGGGGATTGAAAATTTCGGGTGATATGCCAATATTTAATACCGAATCCGATTTTACCCGATTGAAACAAAACGGTTTGGGAAACCCCGGGCGCGCCTATATCCGATGCGGAATATTCGCCGCTGAGTTGAATTTTTTTATATTGCGCTTTATAAAACAGACTGTATTGTTTTAACAATGAGCCGGAGAATTTAAAATATTGACGTCGGAATTCATTGAGGCCTACGGTTTCGGGAGAAAATACGATTTCGGGAAAATAATGATAATTTGCCGTAACAACGCCCGCTTTTATTTGTTCCGTTATATTGTAAACAAAAGCCAAGCCTAAAAGATTCTCGCGTAATTTTCCCTGCCCTTTTATTTCATTAGGCGTACGGTGATATCCGCTGTAGTTGACCGATATTACTTCTTCGCCATAGGGGCTGAAACGGACGTCTCTTTTATTATCGGCAAAATAAAAATGGCATTTGATTTTCTTCCATAAATCGAGCGAAGCATAAAAGCCGAACTGACCGTCTGCCTCGGATGAACTTAAACTGGAATAACCGTTATCGTTCCCAGCGCGTAAAGGATTTAGAGCAATAACGCTTTTATGAGATCCAAATGGGTTGGAAAAGGTCAGCCCCTCGCCGAATTTTAAATAATACTTCCCGGCGATAATCCGCCAATAGGTTTCATTATATTCAACAAAACCGCTGATATAATCGAAGATATTTATTTCTCCGGCGTCCTTTTGCGTAATAATTCCCGCGGATATATGGCGATTATAACGATAGTACGCTTTATTGTAATCGTACCATAGGTTTTCTTGTATGATATCTTGCCCGCCGGTATAAGTGTAGTTACGATGCACAAAATAACCCGAATAGGTTCTCTTTGTAGAAACGGTAAAAAAGGGTTTTAATTGTTCATAAAGCCGTCCGCCGAGTATGGGACGCAACTCTCTTTTGGAAAAGAAGCGGCCGCGTTTCTTCCTAAGCGTTAAAATAGCGTCTATTTTTGCCTCGGAAAGAAAGGGAATTTCGGAAAAACGATTAAAATCGGCATGGTTAATATTAACTGGATTTTCGTAGAGCTTTTGAATGATTTGCAGCAATTCGGGATCATTGCCGGCAAATTCAACCCACAAGCTGCTTAAGCTGTCAATTTGAGCGCTAACAAATAGCGGAAACATCAGAAGAAGCGCCCAAATCATGATATTTTTTGTGCACTTCATTGTTTTGTCAATTTATATTACAGAAAAAAATTATTCAATTCCTCAATATCGCTGCTAAGCGCCTTTTTTAATGTCCCTTTAAATAGGATTTTGCCGTTTTTCAAATAAATAACGCGGTCCGCAATGCGTTTAATACTGGCTACTTCATGACTGACTACTACCATTGACATACCCAGTTTCTCTCGTAATGATAATAAAAGATTATCGAGCGATTTGGAGGTAAAGGGATCGAGACCGGCATTAGGTTCGTCGGCAAAAAGAAGTTTCGGATCTAAAGCTAACGCTCGAGCCAAAGAAGCGCGTTTTTTCATTCCGCCGGACAGCTCCGACGGAAAATAATAAGCGGCGTTCGCTAAATTTACAAGATGTAATTTCAAGTCCACGATTTGCCGGATAATTTCTTTGTTAAAGGAGGTATGCTGTTCAAGCGGAATGGCGATATTTTCAGCAACCGTCAAAGAGTTTAAAAGAGCGCCGTTCTGAAAAAGAACTCCGATATCTCTTTTTATATCGGCCCCGGCAGACTCTTCACGAGTATTTGTGTATAATTCAATAGAGCCTTTCTTTGGCTTTAAAAGATTGAGAATATTTTTCAGTAGTGTCGTTTTACCGCTACCGCTACCACCGAGAATTACCGTAATATCGCCTTCATAAATATCAAAACTGATATCTTCAATAATCAGGCGCTCACCGTATCCGCTGGAAAGGTCTCTTATCTTTATAATCGGATTCTTCATAGAATTTATAATCGTAATTTTAATAATAAACGCGTAAATTAATGGGGAAAATAAAAAATCAATCCCAATATGCTGTCCGCAATGATTACCAGAAAAATGGAGGCCACAACAGAAGCCGTTGCCGCTTTACCAATACCCACCGAACCTCCCCGGGCATTAAAACCGAAATATGAACCGGTAATAACAACAAGCAAGGCAAATACAATGCTTTTTACTATCGCCGCAATAATATCTTTAAAATAGACCGCCTGTACCGCTTCGGTTATAAATTGTAAAAAATTAATATTTAAATAAGTTACCGTGATAACAAGCCCCCCAAAAATACCGAATACAATTGAAAAAACCGTTAACATCGGCATAACAAAAGTGATGGCATATACTTTCGGTACGATAAGATAAGGAATAGGATCGATATCCATTACTTTTAAGGCATCGGTTTCTTCCGAGATTACCATACTTGAAATCTCTGCCGCTATTGCCGATCCGGATCGTCCGGCAACCAAAATTGCCGTCATTAAGGGGCCCATTTCACTAACCATGGATATCACAACCAAATCGACAACATAGATATCGGCGCCGAATTGACGCAGCTGCGCGGCGGATTGCAATGCAAGAATAAAGCCGACCAAAAAGGAAATCAGAATGATAATGGGCAGAGCCGAAACGCCGATTTCCAAAGCTTGCCTTTGTACTTCGCCCGGTCTTCTTAATTTTTTTCTGAAAAATGATGCATACAAACTAAAAGAAGAAATCTCATAAAAAAGACGAATGAAACTAATAAAATGACGATAAAGTCCGTAGGCGCCTTCGCCAACGGCGTTAATAAAAGAAAGCTCTTCAGGTTTTTTGTTCTTTTTGTTTTCTTCAAATTTGAATAGTTCTATTGTCCGTTGTACTTCCGGCGGCATATTGGTAATAGTTAAAGCGACACTATTTTCATCCGTATATCGTTCCAAAACATTCAATATGGTTGTTCCGGCGGAATCTATTCGCTTTACGGCGCTGAAGTCAAGCACAATTTCAGACGGGCGACGTTTTTTTATTAATCGTCGCAATTCTTCATAAACTGTCTGGGCCGTTCTAAAAGTTAAATCTCCTGATATTTTGAATGTTTCCATCAGCCTTCTTGTTGTTTAATACTTTTTTCTATTTCCTGTAAAAAAATATTCATCTCTAATGTTAATATTTTGCTGAGTTCCTGAGCGAATACATTCATACTTACTCCTTCGTCAATCGTCTCTTCTTTAGAAAAATCATGAACAGCTATCAATTTATCGTTGTCCGATTTTAGAAGCTTAATACTCATTTTTAATGATATTAATTCTTTGTCTTCTCTTTTGACCCGCTCTATTTTATCAATACTGCCTGTAATATAATATTTCGCATCGGCGTTATAGGAATTAATTAAACATGCTTTAAATAAGTTTGCATTTTCCAAATAGACTTTAATAAAATAGCGAACG
>CAYRJN010000202.1:0-6886 GCA_964424545.1 uncultured Calditrichaceae bacterium | reverse complement strand
GTATTATTCCTCTAAAACGACGGTTCTGGATTTGGTTCGCCTTAAAGCGTCCTATCCGGTTTTTACGAACTCGAAATGCCAATATCGAATGAACATAACTTCGCAAAGTGATTAGTGATTAATGAAAATAGTAGGGGTAGAATCGTCAACGTTTTATTTTTTGACGAATCGGAAAATGACAAGGATGATGACGCGGAGTTATTAAAAAACTGTTCGCCATTGTCATACTCCGATGAATCGGAGAATTTGAATTGGAGCGTATACAAAGAAATATTTAAAATTTACAAATTAAAAAAATGGAGTTTAAAATATTATTTAAAATGTCTGAAATTTGTTATTTTTTTTGAAATTCCAATATTATAAATTAAAATTAGCTCCCATTTACTCTTGTTTGAATTGAAAAAGGGTTTATAAATCAGTATTCATTTTTTACTAAAGCTGGGCGACAAAAAAATATATATTAACGGAAACCAATGCTGAAATTTATTATACATCGCCGCGTGCTGATTAGCATGCTCTTTATCGGATTAACCCTAACCGGGTATATATCGTACCGAAATCTATCCGTCGAAATGCTGCCAAACGTAGAACTGCCTTTTTTGTTTGTTCAGGTTAGAAGCGCCGTAGATTTAGATCCGAAATCTATGGAAAAACAAGCTGTTATTCCGCTCGAAGGCGCCATCGGCGCTTTGGACGGCATTGAAAAGATCGAATCCTTTGCCAATCGCAGTTCCGGCCGTATCATTATTTACTATAATTCGGGCGTAAACTTAAAATACGCCTATTTGAAACTACAGGAAAAAATTGAATCCGTAAAAGCAACGCTCGGCAACGATTTTTTTGTGCAGGCCGTTAAAGTGGATACGGATCAATTAAGCAATATGTTCATGAATCTTCAGGTACGGGGCGGCGGTGGAAGCGATAGGATACGTCGAATATGCGAAAAAACCGTTAAACCGAAACTTGAAGCAATCGACGGAATCGCCAACGTTGAAGTTTTCGGCGGACGCCTTAAATCGCTGGAAATCATTTTGAACAACGACGCCGCGCGCGCTTATCATATAACGCCGGCTAAAATTCGTGCGCTTATCTTAAAAAACAGAGAAGATAAGACTTTTCTCGGCAATATTAATACTTATAAAAAGCGCATTGCGGTTAATCTAACCACCGACTATACAGACGTAACCCAGTTGGAAAATATCGTGGTTAATACAAAAGGGCCGGTGTTGTTAAAGGATGTGGCTGAAATCCGTTTTGATGTTCAGGAAGAGACTTCCATAAGTCGAGTTAACGGTATGGAAACGGTTACGATTCAGCTGGTCTACGACGGCAAGGTCAACTTGATCGATTTAGCCCATTACACACAACAAGTGATTGAAAAACTGAATAAGGAATTAAAATCGCAGAATGTTGAAATCGTTATCCAACAAAATAACGCCGAATATCTTGAAAAGAATATTGATTTAATTAAATCCCTGGCGGTCAGTGGCGGGCTTATCGCTATTTTAATTCTTTGGTTTTTTCTCAGCAATATCCGTTTAGTTCTGGTAATTGCCCTCGCTATGCCTATTTCAATATTGACCTCTTTTAACTTTTTTTACGCTTTCGGCATAACGCTAAACAGTCTTTCTCTCGTGGGAATGGCTCTCGCGGTAGGCATGCTGCTTGATAACAGTATTGTGGTATTGGAAAATATTTACCGTCTTATTCGTATGAAGAAAAATATAACCGAAGCGGTCATACAAGGAACTCAGGAAGTTTGGCGCTCAATCTTCGCCGCCACCTTTACAACGGTTATTGTCTTTCTACCTTTTATTTTCGCCGATAATTATATGATCCGTACGCTCGGTTATAACATCGGCGTTTCTATCGTATCAACCTTATTCGTTTCCTTGTTAACCGCGTTCGCGCTTATACCCATGGCGACTTTCTATTTTTTTAAACGCAATCCGCGGCAGACCATTCGCTTTCAATCGATTTCATTGCAAAACAGAGCTATACAGGTTTATATTTTGCTGCTTAAATCGGCCATGCGATTCCCCCTGCGCACTGTTCTATGGACGGTTACGCTCTTTTTTATCAGCCTTCTTTTATCCATATCTTTAAGCGTCGGAAGGCAAGAAACGGAGGAAACGCCGGAGTTTCAACTTTATTTAACTATGCCGGCCGGAGCCACCTTGGAGGTAACCGATAAGGCGGTTGAAAAGCTTGAGAAAATGCTTCAGGATATTGAAGAGGCACAGGATATCATCAGCCAGGTTTACGAAGAAGATGCCGTGGTAACGATTAAATTAAAAGAGAATTATGAACAAATAGCCGGTTTGACGCTTCCCGAAATAAAAGAAAAAATCAGTTCGGGTTTTTCCAACTTCAGAACGGCCGATGTGAGCTTTGAAGCGCCCCAAAACAGCAGCCGTTTTCAAAGCGGCAGTCGTGGGCAAAATATGCTATCATTTGAAAGTATGCTCGGCGTCGGATCACAGGGCGAAAAAATAATTATCAAAGGCAGCGATTTCGAAATAATGCGTCGTGTCGCCGAAGATATCGAATACCAGCTTGATGAACTCTCCGTCGTTTCCCGTTCGCATGTCAATGTCTCTCGCGGGCGACCGGAAATCCATCTTCTTTTCGATAAAAAACTGCTAAACAGTTATAATATATCTTTAAACAATATCGCCGGCGAGCTAAGCGCTTTCCGTAAGGAATCAAGCATAGGCGTAAATTTTAAACAGGGAAACGATGATTATGAAATCATTATTCAAAACCAATCGCTGCAAAAGACATCTATTGAAGATTTGAAGGAGCTGCCGATCCCATCAAACGACGGCGCCTATTTTCCGCTTCAACAGATTAGCCGAATCATTTACGGCAGAGGCAGCGGCAGCATCAACCGCGTTAATCAGGAAAAACAGATAGAGATAAGTTACCGCTTTATTTCCGAAATAAACGAATCCTCACTCTATTTGGAGACGGCGAGGAACCAAGTACAAGACGTTATCGCTCAAATGCAGATTCCCACAAGCGTGGCCGTTGAATTTGAGGGCGCCGATACGGAATTAAACGATTTTTACTTTCTCCTTGCCGTAGCGTTTATTCTCATCTATATGATTCTGGCATCGGTTTTCGAATCGTTGGTCAACCCTTTTGTAATTATGTTTACTATCCCGCTGGCCGCCATCGGTTCTTTTTGGGCGATCATTTTCAGCGGAAACTCTTTGCTGAACGCCAATACTCTGATCGGATTTTTAATTTTACTGGGTATTGTGGTAAATAACGGTATCATCCTAATCGATTACACAAGAATTTTGCGCAAGCGCGGCTTTAATCGCTCACGCGCCTTGATGACCGCCGGAAAAGCAAGGCTGCGTCCCATCCTTATTACGGCTATTACAACCATCGTGGCAATGATTCCGCTTGCACTCGGAAAGGTGGAATATGTAACCGGCATCGCTTCTCCGTTTGCCGTAACCGTTATCGGGGGATTATCGCTCGGCGCCCTATTTACGCTCGTTTATATTCCTACGGTTTATTCCGCATTAGAAACGCTGCTCTCCTGGCTTAAAGGTTTAAATAAGAACATTAAAATGATCCAAGCTTTCGTCTTGCTGGGCGGAGCCTATTTGATTTACACGCGGGTGAACGGTCTTATTGCGCAGTTTGCCGATCTTTTTATTTTATTATTCATTATTCCCGCCCTTACTTATTTTATACAAAACAGCCTACGCAGAGCTTCCGGCAAACTGATAGCTACGAATGAACCCATCGTCATAACAATTCGCAATCTCTATAAAATTTACGGACGCCCATCGCGATTTATACGCGAATGGCGTAAGGGAGAGAAAGTTTCTCAAAAAACGGAAAATCCCATCGCCAACGCCTTATGGCAGAGCCTACTACTGCTGTTTATGATATATTTTGTCTATTTTTATCTGAATTCGAACTTGTGGATATTCATCCTTTCTCATTTTGTCTGGTTTTACGGTCGTTACTTAATTTGCTCAAGCGGCGAAAACAGCCGTTTACGAAGAGCCGCCGACGTATATTTATGGATTTTTCCGGCCATAAATCTCGTTATTTTCTATGTGCGCTGGCAAAATATTTCTCTATTGGTACTCATTGCGTTTCTTTGGTATTCGGCTCTTGTCATCCACCGTACGTCCAAAAAGCTGCAAAAAGGTAAAATAAACATCAACCGACTAAGCGGGCGTTTTTCAAAGCTGCGAATGCGTTATTATCGCTTCATTCAAAACGTACCCCTGATCGGCAAAAGGAAAGAGCCTTTTACAGCCTTAAACGGCGTTTCTCTTGAAATCGGCAACGGTATGTTCGGTTTACTCGGCCCGAACGGCGCAGGGAAAACAACCCTGATGCGTATTATTTGTGGAATTTTGGAATCCGGTTACGGCTCCGTCCGGATTAACGGGATTAACGTTAAAGAAAAACGGGAAGAGTTGCAGGGCTTAATCGGGTATTTGCCGCAAGACTTCGGAACCTATGAAAATATGAGCGCTTTTGAATTTCTCGCTTATCAGGCCATTCTAAAAAACATTACGCATAACGACGAACGACGGGAACGCGTAATCTATGCGCTGAAAGCGGTGGGAATGTACGAACGTAAAGACGATAAAATAGGCTCCTTCTCAGGAGGAATGAAACAACGAATCGGCATCGCCCAAACACTGCTGCATTTGCCACGTATTCTTGTCGTGGACGAACCCACCGCCGGATTGGACCCGCGGGAACGTATCCGCTTCCGTAATCTGTTGGTGGATTTAAGCCGCGACAGAGTAGTCATCTTCTCCACGCATATTATTGAAGATATCGCCAGTTCCTGCGACAGGGTAGCCGTTTTGAATAAAGGTAACGTTAAATATTTGGGACAACCTTTGGATATGGTTAAACTGGCGCAGGATTATGTATGGCAATGCGAAATTGAGGAAAAGCGCTTTGATGAAATGCGCAAGAAATTTAACATCGTCCATCACATAAAAACGAACCATAAAATCAAAATCCGCTTGTTATCCGAAAAGAAACCGTTAGATACGGCGCTTAAGGTACAGTCTACATTGGAAGACGCCTATTTATGGCTTTTATCGGGAAAGGATAAAAAAAATGCGGCATCATAACGACCAAAAGACAGTTAAGCCGTTTAAAAACAGAATAGTAAACGCGGCGCGGTTTTTAAAACAGGTTATGATTTATAATGTAAAAATAATTTTCGCCAATAAATTTATCTATTTTTTACTGGCGGCGTTTCTATTGTTTATCGCCGTGATAACCACAAATCTTTTTGACGAGAACTGGTATCCCGACGCCGCCGAAGCCTATTCCTACCTTCTTTTTTCCGGCCTATTGTTGATTTTTTACCCTGCCGCCTTCGGCATTCAAAACGATTTGGATACACGCATGATTGAAACGCTGTTCGGTATTCCCGATTATCGTTTTAAAGTGTGGTTTATGCGTTTAATCGTTGTCTATTTTATCGTATGGGTTATGCTCGTCATATTCGCTGCTTTAAGCTATTGGTTATTGGCGCCCGTTCCGATTATGGAATTAACCCTGCAACTGATGTTCCCCATCGCTTTCATCGGCGCGCTGGCCTTTATGCTCTCTACCATCATACGTAACGGCAACGGCGCCGCCGCCATTGTGATTATTTTTGGTATAACGACCTGGTTTTCCCTCGGTTTTTTCGATACCAATCCCTGGAATTTATTTTTAAATCCCTTTAAAACGCCCGATAATTTAAGCTATGCCATTTGGATAGATATTATGTTTTACAACCGCCTTTATCTATCGATCGGAACCGTTTTATGCATTTTAACGGGTTTATATAAACTGCAAAACCGCGAACAATTTATCTGATATGTAATTTCTAAATGCTGTAAACAAAAGTAAATAATTTTTCCTATTTCAATGTTTAAAACCGGTGAAAGAAAAAAATTAATAAACGCCGACAAAAACCCAAAGTGTTATCGGACTAAGAACTCCTCTCAAACCGACGTTTAACGAAAACGCACCGTATTATCGATCTTTAACCCAAAACGCGATAAAAACTTGAGCATGGGTTAAGCTAAAGCTCCGCTTGATTTGATTCTCCCGTCATCACCTTAAGATGTAATTTACTAACCCCCCTTAATTCCCTTCTCCAATATCCCATGATCGCAAGAAAATTCCACAATGAAATTATTCGGCTTTTTTCATCATTTCTTGTATTAGATATAAAATTCTCTTAACTTATTTTTTTTAATAAAAATGACGGAATAATAAAAGCCTCTTTTACAAGGAGCGATGATAGAAAAGTTACGCACATACATTGCCCATTTACCGGAAGATACGGAGAAATTTGCTAAAGAACTTGCCAATCTTTTCCAAGACGGCGATATCATTTTACTGGAAGGTAATCTGGGAACGGGCAAAACTTTTCTGGTGCAAAAAATTTGCCGTCATTGGCTAATAACGGACGATGTTACCAGTCCGACCTTTGCTATTATGCAACATTATCAGGGCGATGTTATCGTTAATCATTTTGATTTTTATCGTTTGAAAAACGAAACGGAACTGCAAAATCTCGGCTGGAAAGAAATTGCTTACGGCAGCGGTATTACTTTTATAGAATGGCCGCAGCTTATTAAAGATAAACTTGACCGTTATTATTTGATAAAAATTGAGTTTAGCGATGGACTACGGCATTTCGAATTATATAAAGCGGAATAGATATGCTGGTGTTGGCTATTGAAACTTCAGACAATTTATGTAGCGTTGCTTTTTGGGAAAAAGGCAAAACTTTGGCCGAATACAATCACGAAATACCCATGAAACATACGGAACTAATCGGAGGATTGATACAAAACGGTCTGGATTTCATTGAAAAAGAATTTAACGG
>CAYRJN010000201.1:2425-6899 GCA_964424545.1 uncultured Calditrichaceae bacterium | reverse complement strand
TATCGAAGAAAAAGAAGCATAGTTCAAAAATAATCCGACGTAATTGTTCGTCGGATTATTTTTATTCCAAATAACGAAAAAGTTTTTCTCGGTGTTGCCGTCGTCGGTGTTTCGGGTATGGCTGTGGACTATCGGTCGACAACGATTCCCGATAATCAGAGAAAGTCATTTACTGAAAACAAATCAATTGTTATAAGGAAAGGTTTGTTGAAAATTGTTTCAACGACCGCTTTTACGCCGTTCTACACTTATGGCATGCGCAATGAAATGGCCGCAAATAAAACACCCGATAAAATTGAAGCGCAATACAATATATTATTTTTGCAATTCGGCTATGGATTATAACATTTTGATAAAAAATAAAGGGGCGTCTATATGATGGCGCCCCTTTTTTTTCGTTAAATATTTCGATTTACTTATAAGCTGTTTATTTAACCGGCTTTCCGTCAACGTCAAGAAGAACGGGGTGTCCGAATCCTAGTTTTTTTAACGGTTTAAGCTGCGTTTTGGCGTCGCCTACAATCAGATAATTCATTTTTTCGGGTTGAATATATTTTTTTGCCAATTCCTTTTCTTTATCTACCGTCATATCCCTGATAATCTTTTCCTGTTCTTTGACGTAATCAAAAGGTAAGTTATATCGTGCAATATTATTAAGCATGCCGATTAAAGCGCTTAACGTTTCAAAACGTCTGCTGTTCGATTTAATCAGCGCGTCTTTGGTAAACTGCAAATCATTTTCCGTAATAGAATCGGCGTATTTACTCATTAAATCCTTAAATATTTGCACGGATTCCAGAGTATGATCGGATTGTACGGCGGCGGAAGCCGTAAAAGGGCCGGGGTAATTTGAACCGGAAAAACCGCTTCTTGCGCCGTAGGTATAGCCTTTTTCTTCTCTTAGCACCATATTTAAAATACCGTTAAATGCGCCGCCTAATTTGTAATTCATTACATAAGCGGGATAATAATCGGGGTCGGTATAGGCCAGCGCAAGATAACCGATACGAATTTCGGATTGCCGTGCGCCCGGAACGTCCACAAAATATACTTTTGCTTTTTTATCGGATTTTGAAAAAACGGGTTTGGGAATAGCAACGTCTTTAGTCTTCCAAGAGCGAACCAGTTCCGAAAAAGCTTCACGGGTTTTATCTTTCGAAATATCGCCCGCAACCGTTATGTAGGTTAACTTAGGCGATATATTTTTATTATAAAAATTTTTCAAATCGTCAATAGTAATATTTTGAACGGATTCAACCGAGCCGAGCGTATTATTTGACAAGATGTTATTGTCTCCGTAAATGATTTTATTGTAAACGTTGGAAGCGATGGTCGAAGGCATAAATTTACCGCGGTTTATCTGTTCGATGGTTTTTTGTTTAACGCGTGCAAATTCTTTTTCGTCCCAGCGCGGTTCGAGCAGGATTTCCTTTACCAAGGCTGTTACGGCGTCGATTTTGGATTCAAGACAATTTACATTAACAACGATGGCTTGTTTCGACGTATACATACCGATATTGGCGCCGAGATCGTCAATGGCCTCTTCGAGTTCTATAGGCGTTTTGTTTTTGGTGCCCTGCATCAGCTCGTCGGTTATTAAATTGGCCACGCCTATTTTATCGGGAGAATCCAACAGCATTCCGCCTTCGATGACAATGGAAAAGTTGATTAAGGGAAGCTCGCGCTGTTCGATGCCGTAGACTCTTAAGCCGTTATCATAATTATCCGTCCATACTTTTGGAACATTCAACAGAGGTTCAGGTCCGAGCGGCGGCTCAACGGAACGATCAAAAGAAGATTTTATTTTTTCAACAGCCAATTCTTTTTTAGGTTTTGGACGTTTAATGGTTTTATCGGGAGGGATAGTATACAGCGCGGCGCCTTTTACCGCAAGAGCGCTTTGTCCTTTGGGGACGAAACTGGTCTCAACAAAATTTTTACCTTTTATATATTTGTTATAAACATGCCATATATCATCCATGGTTACGGCGAGCGTAAGATTTAAATCTTTGGTTAGGAAGCCGGGCGATCCACCGTATTCATTGTATTGAGCGAGTTGAAACGATTTACTTAATACGCTGGTGAGGGCGTTATAAAAATCCGTTTCGATCTTGGTTTTAATGCGGTCAAGGTCTTTTTGAGTGAACTTCTCTTTTTCAAAAAGCGTTAAACCGTCAAAAACAGCTTTCTCCACATCGCTTAAATTTGTTCCGGGAAAGGCGCGTACTTTAAAAATAAATGTTCCCGCCAGCTCTTTACCGGATTGCCTGGAGTGGACGGAGGGAGCCAGTTTTTTTTGCTCAACGATAACTTTGTATAAAGGCGCTTTTTTACCGTCGGTCAATAACTGGCTTAAAAATTCAAGCGCATAAGAATCTTTATTAAACTGTTCCACCGTAGGATAGACCATGGTCAGTTCGGGAGATTTTGCAAAATTATCCTCAAAATAAACGCGTTTGGTTTCATTTAATTTAACCGGCTGCGGTTTAGGCTTTTGTACTTCGGGAATCGGTTTGATTTCGCCGAAATATTTTTCGACCATTTTTTTTGTCTGTGCAACGTCTATATCCCCGGCAATGACAAGGGTGGCATTGTTAGGTCCGTACCATTTTTTAAAGAAATTATGAACATCTTCCAGCGATGCGCGCTGTAAATCTTCCATGGAGCCGATTACCTGCCAATTATAGGGATGTCCTTCGGGATAGAGCAGTTTACCAAGAATATAATCGGTCGGCCCGTAAGGTCTGTTGTCGATGCGCTGCCTTTTTTCATTCATTACAACGTCTTGTTGGTTTTGGAAGGCTTCTTGTGTAACGGTAGGCAATAGAAATCCCATCCTGTCGGATTCTAACCAAAGTACTTTTTCTAAGGCATTTTTCGGCACAACTTCATAATAAACCGTGCCGTCTTCCCACGTGCCCCCGTTTAATGTTCCGCCGGAACCCTGAATAATACGAAAAAATTGATCCTGCGCTACATGTTGCGATTCTTGAAACATCATATGTTCAAAAAGATGAGCAAAACCTGTTTTTCCGGGAATTTCCCGATTTGATCCGACATGAAACATGATTGCCACGGCGGCGATGGGGTCCGATTTGTCAACATGCAAAATGACTTCCAAACCGTTTTTAAGCGTATATTTTTGATAGTCAATCTTAAATTCGGTTTTTTTCTCTCTATCGCATGATGAAAGCAAAATAAAGACAATTAAGGTTAACGGTATTAATAATTTACGGTACATAAAGCAACCCCTCCTTATGTTAAGTTAAATGGTATAAAAAAGTAAGTTAATATTATTAACAACATTAGTCAAACGCTTGGATTGTATTTTTTGAAAAACTTTCGCTTCTAAAATAAATAGTAATAGGGTAAAATAATCCCGCAGCGCGGGATAAAGACGAATAACTGCCCGTGAAACGGGTAGAAACCTGAACTTGAAAAAAAGCTCAACCCCAGCGGGGTTGAAGAAAAAAAATTGGGATAAAAGAAAAATATGCGGATATCGGGCATTGATGGTACATAGCGCATGGGATTGTTGCGCCGCACTTAGTATCATAGCGAGAGAGCGTTAGCGAACGCGCTAATCATTTGTGGTGGGCCAAAGAAGCCGGATTGTCAGAGTAGTTTTAAAGTTCTACAAACTTGGATTAAGAAAAAATCGCAGAGACAGGGAAACAGGGAAAAAACGCCATCAGATTTTTTTAAACTCAAATACGGAAAAAATGGATAGCAATACCAATAGAGCTCCGGCGGTGAAATTCCATCCTTGCATTTCATTAAAAATAAATACGGCAAAAATGGTTGATAAAACCGGCTCGGTAAGCAAGGCAAAGTTTACCTTATAAACTTCGATTTTTCGGGATATCCAATTTAGTATCGTATGACCGGTTAAATTAGGACCGAGAGTCAGTAATATTAAGAATAACCAGCTTCTCGGGGAAACGGCGGTAAAATCAATGCGGGTTAGAAAAGCGGCACCGGCCAGCAGTACAGCGGAAATACCGTAAATGATGAACACATAAGAAAATATTTCTATTTTTTTACCGATTTTTCGCGCTATTAACAAATAGACGGCAAAACTAAATCCGGAAAATATAGCCAGCATATCGCCGGAAAAGGAATTGATTTGCGATTGAAAGTTTTCCGAAACAATAAGATACATGCCGCTCAAACCGAGCAAAAGTCCGATAAATGTATATTTATTCCCCTTTTCTTTAAGAAAAATAACGGATAATATCCAGCCGAAGAGAGGGTGGGCGCTCTCCAAAAAAATGGAATGTCCTACGCTGGTCATCTGTAAAGAATAAATCCATGTGTAAAAATGCAGCGATAGAAAAAATCCCGATGTAAGCAATAGTTTCCAATTCTCTTTAAGAAATATTACGCTTATCTTTCTACGGTAAAGCACGCCTGGCGCGAGAATTATTACGCTGAAGAAGAGGCGGTAAAATGCAATTAATAGGGCGGGAACAGC
>CAYRJN010000201.1:0-2415 GCA_964424545.1 uncultured Calditrichaceae bacterium | reverse complement strand
TCAGTATGTAGTACATGGATTTTTACTTTTTATACAAATAGGCGGTTTTGAGTAATTGGTTTTTTTCGCCGTCGTTAACGGCAAATTTGTGCGGGCCGTAAATAGAGGCCGCGCCATATTCTCCCTGTTTGTTAATGGCGTAGAAAGTAAGATTAAAGTTCGGTTTACCGTTTTCTTTTAATAGAGAGGGCAGTTTTGCGTGTTTTACGATACGTTTGCATGTTTTAAGGCATGCTTGCCGTGGAGAGAGACCGTCGCGCATAAATTCCACCGTTAAAAAGCAGGAAAGATTTTTCAGGTTCTCTTCTCCGCGTCCGGTTGAGCCGCAGGCGCCTATTTCATTATCCACATATAATCCGGCTCCGATAATGGGCGAATCGCCTACGCGACCGGGAATTTTAAAGGCTAATCCGCTGGTAGTGGTTACGCCGGAAATATTTCCGCGTTTGTCAAGGCCTAAGCAAGTAATGGTGCCGGTAATATCAAAGTATTTTTCGTACGTTTTTTTTGCTTGTTTATCGGTAAACCAATCGTCCTTATCGGAAAGCGATTCTTTCCAGCTAAGCCATATTTTTCGCGCTTCATCGGTGAGCAGATCTTCTTCTTTAAATCCATGAGCTTTGGCAAAATCAAGGGCGCCTTTTCCAACGATTAATACATGATCGGTGCGTTCCATAACCAGCCTGGCTACTTTTGAAGGGTTTTTAATATTGCGAATAGCCGCAACGGCTCCGGCGTTATGGGTCGGGCCGTGCATACAACAAGAATCCAATTCCACAACGCCAACCTCGTTCGGCAATCCGCCATAGCCTACGGAATGATCATTGGGATCATTCTCAATGATATTAACGCCGGCAATAACGCCATCCAGGGCGTCGTTACCATCTGTAATAATTTCCATAGCTTTTTGTGTGGCGCGTAAGCCATTGGCCGAAGAAATTACGACGGGCGCTCCGTTTTGTTTTGCCGTTAATTTAGCGGGCATGGCTGCCGGTAATATTGCAGCAGAACTCAAAACGGCTGTTTTTTTAAAAAATTCGCGTCGTTTCATTATTATAATCCTCCTGAATTAGGGTTAAAGTTTTTGTAAATAAAACCGATAATAAAAAATAGACAATGATTAGACAAAATACAACAACAAAAAAATATAATGCTTTTAACGGATTTAAACATTTTAAAACATAAGTTGTATTTTTTAAAATATTTTTGCTTTTCTCTGTTAATTTTTGCAAATTCATCACGATGTACTATGTGAAAAATGTCATAACTTTGCAGCTCTTGTGGGAATATTGCAAAGAAAATAAGAACATACCTTCGTAAAGCGGTCAATGAAAAAATTGAAATCGTGATTGTTCGATTAAATCGAACAGTCAAAAAGGTTTTTTTATTGTAAAATAATTGACCTTTTTATTACTGTTCAATTGTGGACAACTGAAATAATGCGCTGCTCGTCTTAAGTGTCAATTCGGTTCGGATGAATCGGAGAATCTGAATGCTAAAATGGTTAGATTAAGATTCCCGTTTAAAATATTCGGGAATGACAGACGGGTGTGATTGCGGGAATGACAGGGAGGAGGGGAATGTAGAAACGGCGGCAAAAAAGTCCGCCATTGTCATTCTTAGAAAAATTGGAAAATCTAAAGTATTATCGGTGTGAACGATGTATAATTTCATAATTGAGAATAATGCAAAAATATATAAAAATGTCCGCAATAGGTTGTTTTTTAAAATTCCGATACAATAAATTAAAATTGGAGGAGCTGAAATGAAACATTTAAAATTTATCGTAGCGTTAATGGTTTTAATGATGTTTTATCAGTGTGAAGAGACCTTAACCGGCAATCCCAAAACAACGTATAGCGTCGAGTCCGTCAGTTTCAGCGATGCGGTGGATCAAAACGGAAACGGCTATGCTTCCACGCTTAAATTTAGTTTTAACATCGACGTCAGTAAAGGCACTGAAAGTGTTTTTGTGGTGATCGGTAAAAGAGAGCATGACGCCTCAAATAATACAACTTACACAACTTATTTTACATCTTCCGCATTCGATATTACGGAAGACGCGAAAGACGATGCCAAATATATAACAATCGGGAATCCTGAAATTGGAGAGCTTTCGCATAATGCCTATGACTTTTTAATACAAGTATATAATGCCGAGAATAAAACGGATATTGTGGCCGAAGCGAACATGACCAACTTTTCCGAGATGGGTAATGTGTTGATGGAAACCGCCGCGGAGGATTCTCCTGTGCGCGTTCAATTTAATAATAAAGTATTTACCGATATTACGGTAACGATTAATAATAACGATACAAAAGTAATTCCCGTCGCCGACAGCGTGATATTTAATTTTAACGGAGGCAATCCGGGTACAATAAATATTTATGCCGAAACCATGGGTAAGAATAGTCA
>CAYRJN010000200.1:0-6960 GCA_964424545.1 uncultured Calditrichaceae bacterium | reverse complement strand
TGCCCCAATATTTATAGGTTTTTATTTAACTTACACTACTGCGAAACTTGAGTAAATTATTAAATTAAAACCGAGAGGAATAAATGTATATTTGATATGGAACCGTGCAGATGAGTTTAACAAAGAGAATCAATAACAGGAAAATTATAATATTCCTAAATGTTTTTTTAATAACGGTTATATCATTTTTCCTTATCAAATGCGCCATGCGTCGCTTCCCGTCAGGAGGTCCCCCTGATAAAACTCCCCCGGAAATAGTTTCCATATTCCCCCATTCCGATTCTACTGGCGTCGGTATCTATCTTAAAAAAATAAAAATTGTATTTTCGGAAAGAATGAATGAAGGGACCTTACCCAAAAGTATATTTATATCTCCCCTTTTGAATTATGATTTGAAATGGAGCGCTTCAAAAGAGTTAACAATCAGTATTGGGGATACCTTAAAGGACGATCAGACTTATGTGATAACCATAGGCAGCGCCGCGACGGACGAGCATAATAATAAATTAAAGCAATCTTTTCAGGCCGCTTTCTCCACCGGTTCAAAAATCGATCGTGGCAGTATATCCGGACGGGTATACGGATTAAAAAAGAAGGAATCGGTTAATATTTTTGCCTATATGTTAACGGATACGCCCTATATTGATATGCAAACTGTCAAGCCCGATTATATTTCCCAAAGCGGGGAAAAGGGGGAATTTAAATTTGGTTTTCTCAAAGCGGGTCTATATCGTTTGTTTGCCGTTCAGGATATGAATAATAATCTGATAATCGACCAAAATTTTGAAATGTTCGGAGCGCCTTACAGAGATGTTATGATTGATTCAACCCATTTGCATTTTAACGCTCTAAGTTTTCAACTCTCCAAAAGCGATACGACGCGTCCGCTCGTAATAGGCGCAAAAGCGTTAAATAATCATACTATTCGCGTTAGATTGAATAAAGCGGTGATTACACCTCTTAAAAATCAGGTAAAGATATTGGACAGCTTAAAAAAGGGTGTTCTTCCCTTGTTTGGCGTTTCAAGAAGCAGAGAGGAAAACTTTTTTTTAGAACTGTATACGGAAATTCCGGATATCGAAGGGTCTTATAAGGTTGAAATAAGCTCTTTAAGAGACAGTCTCGGCAACCAAACAACTTTGCCTCAAGTAACAAAGGCTTTTCCGGGAACGATAAAAAAAGATACGGTTTCATTGAAATTGACACAATTTACCCCTCAAGACAGCGCGCTTAAAATTTATCCGAAATCGCATATTTGTATTATATTTTCACGTCCGATGGATTTATTATCAATAAGGGAAGCCTTTCGTTTAAAAAACAATCGCGGTGGTGTGCTACAAGGGGCATGGCGCAGTAAAAATCTTTATCAGGCGGACTTTATTCCTACAGGCAATCTGCAGCCGGATTCTTTTTATACGGCCGTTTTGCAATTAGATAAAATACACGATGTATGGGGATTGACAGCCGGAGATTCCACGGTTCGGCATAGTTTTAAAATTATTTCTATGCGCGATCTCGGAGAAATATCCGGCGAGGTGATTATTAATCAAACGACAGCGCCGATATACATTGAATTTAATTCTATAAATAAAAAAAACGAATTTTATCATTTAAAAATCGATTCAGCGGGAAAGTTTTATAAACCGTTATTACCCGGAGGTAAATATTTAATAAACGCTTTCTTGGATATCGATAAAAACGGAAACTACAGTAATGGAACCTTGCGGCCGTTTACGTATGCGGAGCCTTTTGTATTTTTAAACGATACCGTAAATGTGCGTAATCGCTGGGAAACGTCTGGCATAAAAATAGAAATACCCTATGGGCAGAGGGCTTATGAATAAGCTGATAGAGTTCACCAAAATTGAAGCGACGGGAAATGATTTTATCTTTATTGATACCGGAAAATTTTCCAAAAACATGTTTTCCGAGTCAATAATCAGAAAAATGTGCGACCGACATTTTGGAATAGGTGCGGACGGTGTGATATTTATCGGTAAAGGCCGGAAGGGGGCGTTTAATATGCATTATTATAATTCCGACGGTTTGGAAGCGGCGATGTGCGCCAACGGCGGCAGGGGCGCCATTCTTTTTGCCGCCGTAACGGGAATTGTTGATTGCGAAGATGATGTCGTTTTTATGGCGTCCGACGGGTTGCATGAAGCAAAGATTTACGCTGTTGACGATATCGAAATAGAGATATTACAAGGCCGGATTTATGATCCAAGCAAATATGCCGCGCTTCGTCTGCCGCCAAATATGCATATTGAAGGTTTTGCCGATACGGGCGTGCCGCACCTTGTGATCAATTGCGGTAATGATCTGGAAAATATTGATGTAAATGAGCTCGGGCGTCGATTGCGTTTTGACCCACTGTTTGGCGCAGAGGGAACAAACGTTAATTTTATCAAAGCGCAATCCGATGATGAAATATCGATTCGTTCTTATGAAAGAGGCATAGAAGGCGAGACGTTATCATGCGGAACGGGGGCGGCCGCAGCCGCTTTGTTGCTTATCAAAAAGGATAAAAATAAAGCGCAAAAAATAGCCGTAAATTCCAAAGGAGGCAGGCTGTTTGTCGGGTTAAGAGGGGAAAAACTGTTTCTTCGAGGACCGGCAAATATCGTTTATGTTGGAAATTTACATTTAGATTGATTATCTTTAATAAAGAAATCGACTTACATTGCGACCTAACGGCGATCGCTTCATGACGTTTGCAAGACGATTAAACGGATGATAAGTATAAAATTTTGGCGTAATTAACGGTTTATCGCCTGAGGGATATATCGGTTTTTAATATTAAAGTTAAAAATGGGAGGACGAAATGAAGAGATATTTAATATCATTAATTCTTGTTTTAACGCTCTCATCCTGTTCTTGGTTTCGTTCGGCGCCGAAAGAGAAGATTGAGCAGCCGAAGAAAGAGCAGATTGACGAGGAAACAGCAAGAAAAAATAAAGCGGAAAATTTTGTTAATGACGGTATAGCCTTCTATCAGGCGGGTAAATATGCGCAAGCGATTGAAGCTTGGCAAAAAGCCCTTACGCTCATTCCCGACGATGCCGAAGTTTATAATTTTATCGGCGTGGCGCAGCACAAACGCGGTAAAATAATATCCGCTGTAGAGGAATTTAAAAAAGCAATATCATTAAAGGAAGATTATTATCAGGCGTATAATAATCTCGGTTATATGCAGTTCCTTTTAAATGATTATAACAGCGCTCTCGAAAATTTTATTCATGCAATCCAAATTAATCCCGATTTTGAACCGGCGCTTAAAAATAAAAAACTGACGGAAAAGGTGATTCAGGGTAAATTGAGTAAAAAAGTTTACGATATGGCGGAGAAAGCGGCTAAGGATGTTGATTATGAGGATCAAATAAGAAAATATAAGGAAGTTTTAAAAATAGATTCAACTTACGCCAAAGCTCATAATAATATTGCCGTTGCGTATTATTATGAAGATAAGCTCGACAGCGCTTATTATCATCTCGAAAAAGCCATAAAGTTTGAGAAAAATTATCCCGAAGCCGTTAATAATCTCGGTTATTTGTATAAAAACGACGGACAGTATGATATTGCCATTAAACTCTTTTTAAAAGCGCTGACCCTAAAACCGAGATACATCGGAGCCTTAAATAATCTTGGAGAAACGTATATGCTCAACGAGGAATTTCGCAATGCCAGGCGGGTATTTGATACGGTTTTGGAATTGGATCCGGGAAATGAAGTGGCTCAAATGTGGTTAGATACGCTGGACGGTAAAATTTAATATTTTTCTTTTGTTGTAGCGCGGCGCCTTTGATTTTCGGAAGGACAATCCGCTTATTCCCGGTTGCAGTTAACAGATAGAGAGGAAACTATGAAGTATATAAGTATAATGCTTGTCGTTATTGTTTTAAGCTCATGTTCAAAAATTTTTATCAGCACCAAAGAAGAACCCGTTCGGGAAGAGCGGCAGGAAAAGCCGTTGGTCAACGAAGCTAAAAATTATGTTGACGCCGGCATCGCCTATTACGATTCGAGTAAATACAAACAAGCAATTGCCGCATGGGAAAAGGCGCTTGAATTTTCTCCCTATAACGCGGAAGTTTATAATTATATCGGCGTAGCGCGGCAGCATCAAAATAAAATTGAACAGGCAAAAGAGAGCTTTAAAAAAGCCGTGAATTTAAAGACGGATTATTATCAAGCGCATAATAATCTCGGTTATATGTACTTTTTGCTTAACGATTATAAAACGGCTTTGCAAGAATTTGACAGCTCTCTTGCAATCAATCCCCAATTTGAACGGGCGAAGAACAATAAAAAACTCGTGGAAAAAATTATTTCCGGGGAACTGAGTAAAAAAGCCTTTGAAATTGTGGAAGAAGCTTCAAAAAAGGTGGATTATGCCGAGCAAATTAAATTATATAGGGAAGCTTTAGCCTTAAATCCAAATTATGCCAAAGCGCATAATAACATTGCCGTAGCCTTTTATTATGAAGATTTTCAGGACAGCGCTTACGCTCATTTGATAAAGGCGATTAAAATTAATAAAAAGTATCCGGAGGCCATTGATAATCTCGGCTATCTGTATAAAAATGACGGTAAATATGATATGGCCGTTAAATTATTTTTAAAAGCCGTCGCTTTGGAACCGAAATCCGTTATTGCTTTAAATAATCTCGGCGAAACCTATCTGTTGAAAAATGAGAAAGAAAACGCTAAAAAAGTATTTACCAAGGTGCTGGAAATAGATCCCCAAAATGAAAGAGCTAAAGAGGGAATGAATAAAATTAAGGAATAAGCGCATATAACGCTTTTTATGCATTGCGAGTTTTTCCGGAGGACTCGTCCCCGCCGAGTCCGGAGCTTGAAGATACGAAAAAATGAATAAAGGAGAAGTATGTACATAGTAATGATGGCGGGAGGTGTCGGCTCGCGTTTTTGGCCGCGTAGCCGCGCGGCGCTTCCGAAACAGCTGATAAATATTTTCGGCGGCGGTTCAATGTTGCAAATGACATATAATCGCGTAGCCGATTTTGTTAACCCCCAAAATATTTTGGTAATAACCAATAATGATTTGGTGGAAACAGTAAAGGAACAATTGCCGAATCTGCCGGAAGATAATATAATCGGCGAACCTTTCGGACGCAATACGGCGCCCTGCGTCGCTCTTGCCGCCGAAATTATCAAAGCAAGAAGCGGTAGCGACGAAGATGTAATGGTGGTTTTACCGGCGGATCATTTAATTGAAGATAAAGTTAATTTTCGCAAGACAATTGAAGCCGCGGCAAAATATGCTTCTCAAAACGATTGTTTGATCACGTTGGGCATTAAACCGTCTTATCCGGAAACGGGCTACGGATATATACAAAAAGACGAAAAACTACCAACAATAGATTTTTGTGATCATGAAGTGTATAAAGTAAAAACATTTGCCGAAAAGCCCAATAGAGAAACAGCGGAAATATTTTTAAAAAGCGGGGATTTTCTGTGGAACAGCGGAATGTTTATATGGATGGTTAAATCAATTATGCGTGAAATTGACGAGCAGCTGCCCGCTTTAAGCGAAGCGTTGAAAAAGGTGCGTGGAAAATTGGAAGGTGCTTCTTTAAATGAAGCAATATTTGATGTTTATTCAAAAATAAAGTCGATTTCGATTGATTACGGCATCATGGAAAAAGCCGAAAAGGTTTGCGTACTGGAAACAATGTTCGATTGGAATGATGTCGGTTCGTGGGAAGCGGTTTATAATATAACGGAAAAAGATAAACATCGCAATGCCATTGTTGCAAGAGATGCGGTCGTCAAAGATGCAAAAAATAATTACGTCCATTCGGCCGACAAATTAGTCGCGTTGATTAACGTAGAGAACCTAATCGTTGTTGAAACCGAAGATGCGCTGCTTATTTGCAATAAAGACGATTCGCAACGGGTAAAAGAAGTTGTGGACGCCTTACAACGAAAAGAATTGGTTAGATATATATAAAAGATTAAATTTTCCCCTTAGTATTTGAAAATGAAATATTAATTGATTATTTTTTGACGGCTAAATAATCCGAAACGGTTATATGAAAGAAAATAAAAAAGCAAACGATCAAGAAAAGATTCTCGAAAATCTCATCGATCTGTTGAAAGCGCTGGATATACAGGTTAAGTATGAGCGCGGTGTTTTTAACGGCGGCTATGCGCGTTATAAAGAGGATAAATATTTCTATTTAAACCGCAAATCAAAAATTGAAACTAGAATTGCTTTGATCCTTGACGAATTGAAAGGAATGCAAATTCCCGAAGAATTATTATCGCCCGAAATTAAAACAATTTTGCCAACATTAGGCCAACATTAATTAGGAGGAGTTAAATTGGACAAAGAAAGAAGATCTTCGGCAAGGTTAGACGCTGAGAATTTACTGGCGTTTCAATTATATGATATTGAAGGTCGCCCTTTTGAAGGCGGCGTGGTTAAAACACTGGATATAAGCAGAGCGGGTATATCCATTCTCTCCAAATCGGAAATGACGCCCGGTTTTAAAATTGAATTAACTATCGGTGTCGGAGATGATGTCGTTAAGACAAGCGGAATTATACGCAACAATAAAGAACTCGGAGACGGTAATGTGCAGATAGGCATAGAGTTTGAGAATATTCCGGAAGATGATTTGAACAAAATTGCAAAAGTTTATCCGGAAATTTTAAATTAACCTGTCTATTATAAAACATTATAATCCATTCAACGTTTTACTTTGTTTTTTTTAATTCCGAACGATAGGCATTCGGATATAGGTATATTCTTTTTATATTCGATGCATTTTGAAATTTAATAGTGGGGTTAAAAAAGGTGATTTTATTGGATTTGAACAGGCTTATTAAGAATTTTACCTATCGAAAATAGCGCTAATTTTCAAATATATTTTATAAACTACTCAAGTTTCGCAGTAGTGTAAGTTAAATAAAAACCTATAAACATTGGAGCAA
>CAYRJN010000199.1:0-6980 GCA_964424545.1 uncultured Calditrichaceae bacterium | reverse complement strand
GTTAATTTTAAAAAGATGACCACCGTTGAAGGTGGCGGTTATCCTATGGGAACATTTTTCTTGTGCGCCGATGGTATGCGAAGAAGTGTTTCTACTGATGTTTGGCCTGACCCGACTGAAGATTCTACGTATGCTGTTTATATTAGCCCGTTGACAAATACTACCGCTATTGTAAAATTTGGGGGCGATTTAAATGTATTAAATCCCGGAGCATGGACTCATTTAGTTGAATCGACTGAAATGGAATATGACTTGGGCGTTAATTACAATGTCAAGTTTTATTTAAACGGCGCAGATTATAAAGTAAAAGTATGGGAAGACACGGGCGATCCTGCAGATGAGCCGGAAGAATTCCTTATGGAAGTGACGGATCCTGATCCGTGGGAACGCGGTGTTTGGACGGTATTTACGATTTTGGGCGATCCTATCAGCGACGGCGCAGGCGATGAAATTTATCTTGATAATGTTGTATTGAAACAATTGGGCGCAACGGCTGTCGATGAAGACGCTATTGTAAACGCGCCGGCTGTTTTTGCTTTAAAAAATAACTATCCGAATCCGTTCAACCCGACAACCACAATTGAATACAGTTTGGATAAAGCCGACGATGTAACCATTAATATCTACTCACTTACCGGTCAATTGGTTAGAACATTAATCAATGAAAACGTATCCGCCGGTACGCATTCCGTTAGATTTAACGGACTTGATAATAACGGCAATGTGCTGTCAAGCGGCGTTTACTTCTATACTTTGCAAAACAGTGTTCAGTCGGTTACGAAAAAAATGATTTTAATGAAATAAGACGGCTTGTTTTTATCTTTACCTTAAAAGGGGGCGTTGCCCCCTTTTTTTGTTTAAAGAAGAGCATGGCCGCGCTAATTGATTAGTAAACAGGACAAAATTGTCATAGCGCTTCCAAATCGGCAACGGTAATTCCCTGATTGAATACCGGGGTTAGGTAAGCGAGGCCGGCAGAAGAAAATAAAACGCCGTAATTGCATTAAGAGCTTAACTCCGTTCTTTAAAGAGGAAGGCGGGAATTACTTCTATGGAAAGAGCTTCAGTGCGATTTACAATATGGAACTTTCCTATTCTTGTCACGTAGTATCAGAATGATATTCAGAAAAAATTAATTTTCGAAAATGATTTTTCAATATGAAAATAATTACGAATATAATTTTACAAGATAAATAAGATGGGTGTAAAATTTGAAATTCATAGACTATAAATTATAGATAAAATATTTTACGGGGGTTAAATGAAAAAATGGTTAAAGATTACCCTGATAAGTATAGTCGTGTTATTTTTACTATTGGTTGTTTATATATACAGCAATATTTATGATCGAAATGCAGGGTATTCTCTTAATTTATCTCTGCCAAATACATTTTCTCCGGCTGCGATTAATCGCATAAAAGTCGGGCTTGATAAACAAGTAATAACGCCGCCAATCATAGATACATGGATTGATAAAGACCATAACGCTAAATATGAACCGAATAATGGCGACGAGTTTATTGATAAGAACGGAAACGGAAAGTTTGACGCTTACTGGATTGCCGGCTTTGGTAATAAACGAGCTGCTATGGGCGTCCATGATGATATATGGGCGCGCACCGTTTTGTGGGATGACGGAAATAGTCAGGTCGCTCTTGTTGTGCTGGATGCCATCGGTTTTTTTCACGACGATGTTATTACGGTTCGCAAAATGGTTGCAAAGGAATATCCTGAAATTGATCATGTCATTGTTTCGTCGATACATAATCATGAAGTGCCCGATCTCCTTGGACAATGGGGACCCGGAATGTTTACGAGCGGCGTAAATCCCCGTTACAAGAAATATGTGCAACAGCAGGCTGTAAAGGCTATCGGCAACGCTTATAAAAATCGTCGCAGCGCTGTTATCAAATATGCAAAGTTAGATTCGATTGACAGGGATTTAGTCGGCGATACCCGTCCGCCTTATGTGTGGGATGATAATATAAGAATAATGCAGTTCTGTGATCCCAAAACCGACAAGCCGTTTGGCCTATTTCTAAACTGGGGCAATCATCCGGAGACGGTCGGCAGCGATAATTTACTTATTACGGCTGATTTTGCGCATTATTGGTTAGAAGGATTGGAAAAAGGTATTTACTATAATAATGAACTAAAGAGGCCTGGTTTTGGCGGGACGGTAGTGTATGCCAACGGGGCTATCGGCGGTTTGATGACTTCTTTGAGAGATTCAATCTATGATCCTTGGCTTGATAAAAAGTTTAAAAAGTCCGGGTTTGATAAAGCCAGAACCCAAGGTTATCGTCTTGCCGATTTGGTATTAAATCAATTGGAAAATAAAGAATGGGAAACTGAGAGCAACCCTAAAATTAAATTAAAAGCCAAAACGTTTATATTTAGTTTGGAGAATAAACTGTTTATGCTGGCTTCTGCGCTTGGCGTTTTAAAGAGAGGACTGGCTGATTTCGGTTTGCGCAGCGAAGTGGATTTTATGACAATCGGCGACATTTCTTTGTTAACCGTACCGGGAGAGATATATCCGGAAATCGTTAACGGCGGCATTGAACAACCCGACGGGGCGGATTATCCCGAAACGATTGTCGAAAGTCCTCCTTTGCGCGCTCTTATGCCCGGCCGGATAAAATTTGTTATTGGTTTGGCTAACGATGAAGTAGGATATATTTTACCGCTATCGCAATGGGATGCTGAAAAACCTTATACGTATGGCGCGAAAAAACGATGGTATGGCGAAGTGAACTCGGTAGGTCATGAGGCCGGTCCGGTTTATTACAAAGAAGCCGTTCAATTAATTAAGCAGATGAATTCGCAAAGCGATTGATAAATAATGATATGTCGGAACGGAATGGTGAAATGTTAACCGTATAGTATCGCTTATTTATTGATAAAAGCGCTATATCTGGCAATGCCCGATTAAATAGGACCGTCGAAATACGGCAAATGGCAAGATTTAGATTCCCGCTTAAAAGATGCGTGAATGATAGGTGGGTGGGAATAAACGCCAACGTTTTTCATTCTTGCTAAAGAAGGAATCTAAAATTGTGCGCATACAAAAATATTCTAAAAATAATATTGAAAATGTCAGAAATATGTTGTTTTTTTAAATTTATATTTAAAAATATAAAAAAAGGAGAAGTTTTATGAGAATTTTATTAAAATATTTTATGTCCATGTTAATATTGACATTTTTCATCTCTTGCAACGTTAATCAAACGGAAACGATTGCTGATGGGGGGCGTGTTACAACCGTAGGCCAAGGAAGCGAAGAGATAAAAATTGTGATCGTTTCGGGAACGCCGTATGAAATGGGGCTTCAACAAGGCAAATTGTTAAAGAATGAGATTAAGAAAAATTTGAATAATTTTCTAACATATACCCAAACAGAAGTGAGCGGAAAATTCAGCGAGGAACAATTTTATCAAGCGCTTGACGATGCATGGAAGGTTAATTCGTCCCATATCGATCAACGGGTTATCGAAGAAATGAAAGGACTTGCCGAAGGAAGCGGCGTATCTTTACAGATGATTCAAAGGGCGCATATGATACCGGTTGTTTCGCCGTATTCATGTTCGGGAGTTATTGTCTGGGGAAAAGCGACAAAAAATAATCATACCTATCAGCTTCGGAATCTTGATTTTACGATGGGCGCCAAACTGCAGGATCATCCGGTTATTACTATTTATAAACCGGCCAGCGGCGCAGCCCATGCCAATGTCTCCTTTGCCGGATATATCGCTTCCCATACAGGTATGAATGCCAATCATATTGTTTTTGGTGAGAAAGGGCAATCGCCGAGTAAGGAGTTCCCTTATGATATAGACGGCGTTCATTTTTCTTTCCTGTTTAGACAATTAATGTACGATGCAACGACTTTGGATAACACCTTAGCTATCGTGAAAAATACGAAACTGATCAAACGTTATTTTCTGTTTTTCAGCGATGGAAATGAAAAAACGATGGGCGGGGCCAAAGCGCTGGTATCCACCCCGGATGAAGTTAAATTGTCTATCTGGAAAGATAATGATCCTAATGATATCGTGGCGCCTAATGTCCTGCCGAATGTGGTTTATTATACCATGAATAATGAAAAAGCGTTTGAACTATTAAAGAAAAATATCGGCTCTTTTGACGAGCAGAAAATGATTGAGATTTCACGAGCCGTAGCCAGCCCCGGCGGCAATCTTATCGACGCCGTCTATGATGCAACAACGCTGGAAATGTGGGTAGCTTATGCTAACGGTACGGAAGATGCGGGTAAACAACCCTATATTCATATAAATATGAACGATTATTTAAAATAGTTTTTAACATAGAAGCCGGCTGGATTTCAATAAAATCCAAAATCCGGCTTTTTTATTTTAAAAATAATGAGGGAGTCCATGAAAAATAAAGTCTTAAATTCCTTCTATCTGTTCGGCGCGCTGATTATATTTTTTTCATGCAGCGCCAAAATGGATCTTCCTGTTGTTAATTACTATGATTATGACAGCGAATTTCCGTTGCAGGATTCCGTTCGACTTGTACAAAACAGCGATTCATTGCAGCTCTATCACGTTACCTATTTAAGCGTTCACGATAAAAGAGTTCCCGGATTGTTGACTATTCCTCAAGACGCCCGGCAGCCTTTACCCGTAATCATATTGTTACACGGATTGGACGACCGAAAAACGGTTGATTATATTGAAACAGGGAATAAAGCTTTTAGCGATAGCGGTTATGCGGTTTTTCGTATTGATATCGATAATCATGGCGAGCGAAAGGCTTACGACTATGAATTCAGTCTGACGGACGGTTTTCGTTTTAGCACACGAGATGTGATAAGTCAGACGGTTTTTGATCTGCGCAGGGCAATAGATTTTCTTAATACCCGTAAAGAGATTGACAGCGCGCGAATCGGATATTTTGGTATTAGTCTGGGAGGCGTTATCGGTACGATTTTTTGTGGTGTGGATCAACGCGTAAAAGTTCCTGTAATAGCTCTTGCAGGCGGCGATTTACATCTTGCTTTTGGTATGAAGGCTTTAACGGATGAGGCAAAAAATTATTTCAGCATCATTGATCCGATTAATTTTGTCGGATTAATCTCTCCACGTCCCTTATTAATGATTAATGCGGAAAATGATGAGATCATTCCGCCTATAACCACTAAATTGATGTATAAAGCGGCAGGAGAACCCAAGAAAATAATCTGGTATCCCACAACGCATCGTAAAATTCCGATTCATAAAGCTTATCTTGAAGGGATCCTCTGGTATCAAAAATATTTGTAATTATTATTATCAAATTTCTGTTGCCTAAATAAATTCTTTTGAGAAGTAGGTTTACGCGTTTAATGAACAGGTAATTTATAACATGTTATTTTTACAACAGTTTCGTAAGCAAGTGTTCATCGTAACAATATTAACCGTGATCGTGTTTCTAAGCGCCTGGCAATATAATTCGTTTTTTGAAATCTTTCTTTCCCTGCCTTATTTTCTGCTTCTCTATTTCCTAATGTTTGCTGTGGGGGATTCGCGCCATGTTGATCGTTGGCGGAAGATTATAGAGTTTGACTTTGCAAAGGCGCTGATATTTCCCGCCGGTGTAATTTTTCTGCTTTACAGTTACATTTTATTAAGCGGCGGCAACCCTTTTACACAAACTGTATTTTTATTACCGTCGTTGCTATTGATTCCCACCTTGGTGTATATTCATCCTCAGGCGCGTTCGGGAAAAGTTAATTGGATAGACTTTACTTTGGTTGCTTTTTATCTGTTACCGTTAACCATGGTTAATTTTCCGGTAACTTCTAATCTGCCCATTGGAGGCGGAGGGATCGATTCTGTATATCGTATTGCCATGATGTTATCTGTTGTGTATGCCGTTGTTGTCCTACGTGATTTAAAGGATGTCGGATTTGAATTCGTTTTTAGATGGACGTATTTATTAATGGCCATATCCACATGGCTTATTTTTTATGCCGTAGTTATTTTATTGGGGTATGCCACGTCCACAATTGAGCTTGGAGATAGAGAATCGCTGACATTTTCCGCTCTTTTTGTTATCGTCTCCATTTTATTCCATACCGCCCTATTTGAAGAGCTTTTTTTCAGAGGATTAATACAAAATTTATTACAAAAGAAAATTTTCCAAACCGGGGATTGGAAGAGATTTTGGATATACGGTGCAATCATAATGATACTAATCTCATTATGGGCCGGTTATTCCTTAAAAGGAGGCTTGCAGTGGTTTATAGCCTTTATGGCATTAATTCTTTTTGTTTTCGCCTATATTCTTGAAAAAAGAGGAAAATATCCGTCGGGGACATTTACGGCATTAGCCATAACGAGTATTTTATTCGGAGTGGTTCATTACCATTCCGGAATGATTATTTATATCGGTTTTGCCTCTTTGGCCGGCTGGTTTTATGGATTTACTTATATAAAAACCAAAAATGTATTCTATGCCGCCTTGGTACATGCTTTAGTAAACGGCGCCAAAGGGCTTATAGGATTTCATTTTTTATAATTGCAGTATAATATTCAAAAAAAGGGAAAAAGATGAAAAAATGGCAAAAGTTTTTCTTTGCTTTATTGATACTACTTGTTGTAATCGGCTTTATAAAGAAAAACCAATTAAGTGGTTCATATGCTTTGTATCACCTTACGGGTGAATTGCTGGAGGAGATAAAAACAGGAGATGATGATCTGCGTTTGGAATTGTCTGCTGAATGGAAAACGGAGAAGAACAATAACGTTGTTAATGCAATTATTGATTATAAAAAAGATGATCACTTTGCGGCAAATGTTGATTATAATTCGAATCGGGTTGCGATACTAAGTAACCGTTCTTTGACAAAAGTGGATATTGTAAATAAAAATATGCGTATTTCCGGCGCCGGGGATAAACTGCGTAATTTTGATATATTATTATTATTGAAAGAGATAATCCATAATCATTCACAGGTTACCCAAATGGTCGAT
>CAYRJN010000198.1:0-7071 GCA_964424545.1 uncultured Calditrichaceae bacterium | reverse complement strand
CCGCGCCTTTACAGAAATATCATCTTCCACAAATTTTAATTCGATATATCTACCCATTTCCATTCTCCTGATAATTATTCTTAATCTAACTTGGCAAATCCCTATAAAAATCGTTAAAACCTACCTTACACAATACAGCCGCGGCCTTCTATCGGCCACACATCTTTTATAATATCATTCTCTGCAATCCACATATAAGAATGCAAATTGTTAGTCGTACAACCGTGCGGAGGGATTAATTTTAATTTATCGCCGATTTGTACCTCGGCCATATTATCAAAGACTGCATGTTCTTCGGCAACGTATAAGGGTTTTGCCTGCGGATATCCAACAACTTCAGGCATGCCATATTCCGAACCCATGCCTTTCAGACCTACGTCCGTGCTGATAACACTTTCTCTTTTTGAAATAACCGTAACCAATACATAACGCGCATAGTCAAATTCAGGCCGTATCTTTTTATATACCGAATCCATTAAGGCATAGCTGCCGCATTGCAGTTCATCAATTCCTTCTATATTGCCCGTAATATCATAGGTTCCCGTACCGCCGGATGATATAAAAATATTATAGCCCATTTCTTCCAGTTTCCTGCGCGTTTCAATCAGGGGCGCCATCGCCTTTTCAACCTGGTTTTTACGGTCATCAAAATCAGGAAGAGTAACAATATGCCCTTCATAACTCTGCAATCCGTCCAGGCGTAGATTGGGATAAGATGAGATCAATTCGGCAAGTTCATAAACCGGTTCTCCGGGTAAAACGCCGCCTCGATTCATACCAATATCCACTTCTATCAAAACGCCAATCTTTACATTTGCATTTACAGCCGCCTCATTCAGCTGCTTAATACCGGTTTTTGAATCGACGGCAATCCGCACTTTAGCATTTTTATTCATTTCGGCAATACGAGCCGTTTTATCTTTTCCGACAACCTGATTAGCAATCAATACATCTTTCACACCGCCCGCTACCAACTGTTCCGCTTCCGATAATTTAGCGCAGGTGATTCCTGCCGTATTGGTCAATTCGAGCTGTTTTTTAGCCAAAGTTACACATTTATGAGATTTAAAATGAGGACGCAGATTGCATATTTTCCCAGTAAAATAATCCGATAATACTTTCAGATTTCTTTCAAGCACATCTTCTTCCGCAATGATACAAGGGGTTGTCAATTCATAGACGGATTTACCCACCCACTCCTTTTTACTTATCATAATCCCCATCCTGCCGGCGCCTCATCATCATAGGCTATAACGGCACTTTTTTGTACACAATATTTCATTAAACCTTCCATGCCGAGTTCTACACCCGTACCACTCATTTTATGCGGCGGCACCGGGATTTGCGGATAACCGATAAGCATGGTATTTATCCATATAATACCTGTTTTCAGTGCTTTAATCATCCTCAAGGAGCGGCTGCTGTTACTTGTCCACACCGAACCGGAGAGTCCATACATTACGCTATTGGATATTTTTACCGCTTCGGATTCGTCCTTGAATTTTATAATACTTAATACCGGACCGAATATCTCCTCTTGCGCCACCTTCATATCCGGAGTTACATTTTTTAATATAGTCGGCTGTAACCAATATCCGTCTTTTAAATCCCCATTTAGTTTTAACGGCGCTCCACCGGCAAGAACCTGGCAGCCTTCTTTGGGTGAATCCATCATGAATTCCAAGGCTGTATCATATTGCGATTTGGTTATCATCGGCCCGACGAGCGTATCTTCATCCTGTGGATTACCTACTTTTACTCTATCTAATTTTTCTTTTAACAAATCGGAAAAGGTATCGGCAATACTCTCTTCTACCAATACCCGCGAACAAGATACGCATAACTGTCCGGCGTTTACAAAAGCGCTCATTATAGTGGCATCCGCCGCTCTTTCCAAATCGGCATCGGCGAAAACAATTATGGAATTTTTACCGCCCAATTCCAAATTAACCGCTTTCATCTGATCTGCAGCTGTTTTCTGAATACTTTGTCCAACGGAAGTTGATCCCGTAAAAGATATCTTTTTTACCTCTGGATGTTCCACCAGCGCCTGTCCTGTTTTTGAACCGGATCCTAAAGCGATATTCACAATACCCGCAGGTATACCGGCCTCAATGCATAATTTCCCAAATTCAACCGTAGAGAGCGGTGTGTCAACTGACGGTTTTACAATGATGGCATTTCCTGCCGCCAACGCCGGAGCAACTTTCATGGCGGCATTTACCAGCGGATAATTCCACGGCAGTATCCCCAAAACCACGCCGTACGGTTCATACGTTGTTAAATGAAACGCTCCGCCATCGGTTGATTTTACTTTTCCTTCGATTTTATCCGCCGCTCCCGCGTAAAAACGAATTATTGACGCCGTTAAAGGAATTTCACCATTGCGTAGCTGTGATATGGGTTTGCCTGTATCCAATAATTCCAATTTTATTAGTTTCTCAGCATTCTTTTCAATTAAATCGGCTAATTTCAAAAGCAGCTTTCCCCGCGCCTCGGCTGAGAGATTCTGCCATTCAGGTGAATAAAAAGCCACTTTGCTGTTTTTTACCAAGTCATTCAGACATTTTTCATCGCAGCATAATTCCATAGCGATTATTTCGCCTGTTGCCGGATTAATCACATTTATGGATTCCCCATTGCTTTCGGTAATCTCTCTTCCATTAATTATCAGACCAACATTTAGATTTTCCATAAAATTTTCCTTCTATTTGGTTTACATCATAAGGTCAAACAATTTCATTTATTGCGTTTTAATATCAGGTTAACTACCATAAGAGAATAAATCCGGGTTTTCTTTCTGATATTTTGTAATTCTAATTTACAAATCTTCACTATTCTCTACAAATAAGTATGTGCTGCATCATAATTATTAAAAATATAAAGATGACACAACCACATACAGGTATTTAATGCACTTTAGAAACCAGCTTGCATGTTTCTTGTCGTTGCTTAATGCACGCTTAAACTTTCTACGGGCATGCGCGAAACAGGCTAAGCCAATGATATCCGATCGCTTGATAACTTCATTATAGCCTACATAGCCGTCTGTTTGCACGGCGCCGCTAAATTGAGACAAGGTCTCGATGGGAAATCGCTTATGACGACCGAGCCGATATTCAAAAAACATGTAGGTTGTTTCTTTTACTATTCCACTATCTTTATGCTTTCCTTTTGCCATGCTCTTTCCTTTCTTTTTTATTCTTTTTTTTCTAAGTTAGGAAGGATGTGGCAAATTTTCACTTTTTTTCTCTTTTTACACAAAATTACGGACTTAATCTATATTTTGGGTGAATTTATGCATAATGATCCTAAAATAATAAACCATAAATTTCTCAGTAAATTTTCTAAAAATATATTATTCATAGTTATAATTATAATTAACAATATTTTTATTTTAATCTAAATAACATTAATACTTTACCCAACTTGACTGTATAAGGTATGACTTGACTTTCTTTTTTGATTTAAAAGCTAAAATCCATTAACTTTAAGAATTATTCTTTTATTTATAGCCGCTAAGGAAATCGATGCGATACAGTAAACAAATATTAAGCGCTTTGGCCCTATTTTTATTGCTGAATCTTGATATTCTATCCGCAGATAACAGTATATCGGTTTTGATGCGAAATAACGTTGCACCGCCGGTGAAACACGCCGTAAACCTCTTGGAAACAGAACTAAGTAAATATAATTATACCCTAAAACGTATAATCCGAAAAGATTACCCTCCGCAAAAAGGCCGAGCCGTTTATGTGGGGAATATTGAGAACTACCTTAATAAAGAGCAGGCTTTTAAACTCGGCTTTTCCGTTCCGCATAAACAAGAATCTTATATTTTGCGCATAAAAGGCAATAAAATTTATATTTTCGGCAGCGATGAAATCGGCGCTATGTACGGCCTTTACGATCTTGTGGAACAAATCCGCTGGCGCGGCTCAATGAATGATTTCCCTAAGTTGATTAAAAAGAAAACCGAAACGCCTTTTGTAAAAATCCGAGGCGTAAATCCGTTTTTGCATACGCAAGCTTTATGGGATAAAAATTCATGGTTTTACGATATGGATTTTTGGAAAGAATATCTTGACCAACTATCTTTTAATCGATTTAATTTTCTCGATATTCATGCGGTTTACGATTTATATAATACGGATTTCTTAAATTTTTTCGCCTATTTTGTAAAATCGGATGTATTTCCTCAAGTGGGCTTATCTCAAGAGGTATGCAACCATAATCTGGATGTGTTCAAAGAAATTATAAGAATGGCTAAAGACCGAGGTATCAAAACAGGTCTGATGAATTATAATTTCACCTCATTTATAGGCGGACAACCCCGTCCGGGACAATTTAGGGACGACCCTAAAATAGCATTACAACGTTTAAATGAAAGCGATCTTGAAGATTATATTCGCGACGTTACCGCTAAGTTTCTGAGGGAAACGCCCGACTTGTGGGTTTTCGGTTTCCGCATCGGCGAATCTGGGAAACGATTGGATTTTTTTAGGGACACGTTCATCAAGGGCATCCAAAATGCCGGTCGTAAAGGCATGCCGCTTTACAGTCGCAGTTGGCTGACCACACGCCGTCTGATTGATAAAATGGCAACCGACTACCCGGGCAGGCTTTATCTCGAAATTAAATATAACGGCGAGCATTTCGGCCCTCCATATCAGGCCATTAGCGCCGGATTGCGTCCTTGGCATCTAAGCTATTCTTACGAAGAATATAGCAATTTGCCCCAAAATTTCACGCTGTTGTGGCAAATCCGTTTTAACGGCACACATCGCTTATTCCAATGGGCCGATCCCCAATATGTAAAACGCACCGTAAACACTCTGCATTTCGCCCATGGCCAAGGATTCACCATCGAGCCGATGCAGGCATACTTTCCATGGACGGACTTTTCCCGCAACGACGGCGCCGACGATTATTATCGCTGGGGTTTTCAACGCGATTGGCTTTGGAACCGCTTATGGGGCCGATTATCCTATAACCCGGATGCCGGCGCTCGTATCTATTTATACGATTTGGAGCAGCGTTTCGGCAAAAATGCGGCAAAAGATGTTTTGACTGTCATTAGCAACTCTTCCGAGGTCGTTCCTTTTATTTTTCAAACTCATTGTGTAGGCGTTGATCATCGCGCTTTTGCGCCGGAATTTGAAACCGGTAACGGTATCGACCACCACTACAAACCAGGTAACGCAAAATACGACAAAGGCGTTAACGGTTTTATCGCGGTTCCGCCGCTCGATTCCTCGTGTTATATGGGCATCGATGAATATGTTAAGACGTCACTTGCCGGCCAAAGCTGTACACGGCGCACCCCCCTACAAATAAGCAGGCGATTCGACGAGCTTTCGACGAAAATCCATTCGGCTTTAAGCGCGCCATCGCTGCAATCATTAACGGGAAACGCCGAATATGATAATTACCGCATAAATGCACTGATATTAGCGGATTTGGCCGCCTATTACAGCGAAAAATTTATGGCGGCCACGGAACTGGATTTTTATTATCATAGCGGCGATCGCGGCAAATTGGAATCGGCGCTTACATACCTTGAATGCGCTTATGAAAACTGGCGCAGTATGTCGGCATTAAGCGAAAGTTATTACCGCCCTTTCTCCGATCAATTGCGAATGAGAACCAATGATTTTACCTGGGGCGGACAGCTCGTTTATCTTCAATCCGACATCGATTTTGTAAATAAATTATTATCCAATACTAATGAAAACGGCATTTTTTCCGGTATCGGCCATACGCCCCTGCGCCGCGGCAAACCGAATGAAGACCTATTGATTACGGCAAGCCTTTTCAACAATATCGACGACGAGCAGCAGCTTATTCTTCATTATCGCTGCGGCAGCGGGAAAAAATACCGCCATAAAATTATGCAATATGAGCAGGGATTACACCTCTATCGCAGCGCCATTAATCGTTCATGTACAAAGAAATCCGGCAAAATCCGCTATTATCTGAGCACCGAATTAGATGGCAAAGAAATTGTTTATCCGCCGCAAGGTGCAAAAAATCCGATAACTATCGATATAAGCGCCGATTTCAGCGCGCCGAAGCTCTCCCATCATAAACAATTCATAGATAAGCAACATAAATCGGTCGCTATTTCGATTGAAGCGAAAGATAAATCCGGCGTAAAATCAATTACATTATTTTATAAAGCGCTTCCTTCATACCTTAACTGGCAGTCTATCTCAATGAAAAAAACAACAACCGGCTGCTACAAAGCCACTGTGCCGCTTACGACACGCGGTCTGATGTATCATTTCGCAGTTTTGGACGTCCATGATAACGGCGCCGTCTATCCCGATCCGCAAATCGAAACGCCTTATTTCGTTATTGAGTCTTGGGAGGAATAATAAATGGATAAAATCAGAACCTTTACGGCCATAGAACTTCCTCTCCGCTTAAAAGATGAAATAGAAGAGTATATCAAGGCCTTACGTAAAGTATCGCGCGGTATCAAATGGGTTAAAACGGATAATTTACATATTACCTTAAAATTTATCGGCGAACGAAGTCCTGCGCTTACGGAGGTCGTCAAAAGCGCTCTTGATACCGTTGATTACACGGACGGCCTATTTTCCATAGAGGCCGCTAAAATCGGGGCGTTTCCCAACAAACGACGGCCGCGAGTCGTTTGGATTGCTCTCAATGATACGCCGCATAGCGCATTACACAATTTGTTCAAAGCAATAGATATAAAACTGCAAGGAGTAGGCATTGAAAAGGAAAAGCGTCCCTTTTCGGCGCACTTAACCATCGGCCGAGTTAAATTCGATGAAGATTTCGGACGCTTCTGGGATTATACTGAAAATCGCCCTTTTACTTCCTCTTCGTTCCCTGTAAAAGATTTTTCATTAATTAAAAGCGTCTTAGATCCCCATGGATCGCAATATACGGTTTTAAAAAAATATTCTTTGCAGTGAGGGATAATTTATAGTAGCTTTTAGGTTATAATTTTTATTATTCATTATGAATTCGGCCGATGAAATAGAGAATATTATTTCGCCAATTTACGAATCGAAATGATAATTTAAATAATTATTTGCA
>CAYRJN010000197.1:0-7127 GCA_964424545.1 uncultured Calditrichaceae bacterium | reverse complement strand
AGAATTGCGATACTGTTTTTCCTTGGTAAATTAGAACTTTACCCACAAGAAACCCAGTAGAGCCCTTTTTTTTAATAAATTTTTTTATGCAGAAGGCCATATTATTAACAAATGATTGGAACTTGCTTTGTTAACGTTTGCAATGGCAAAAAAATTTATAATATTAATTTAAACTTCATTTTAGCGCCTCATAGTTTTTAAATATTTTTGTATACGCTCTATTTCAGACTGTCCAATTAAATCGATAATGAAAAATATACAATTATTCCAACATGTGCGTCCCCCCAATGTTATTCTCCGTTTCATCAAAGAATTACACCCGGACGATTCTACTATAACTTTTTTCATTAATCACGTTGTGTCGTTAGGTTCTATTATCGGGATTTTATAAAAAAGATTAATTTCTGTTTCTGAAAAAACTTGGAGATTACTCTCTATCTATTCGTGGAAGATCGCCAAAATAAAATTCGCGGCATTATGGGGTTTAATTTACGAAAGGTAAAAACATTGATATAGAATAAATTTTGTTGTTTAGCTATAAGCATTATCCCGCTGTGCTTCGTTCCGCTTGTGGAAAAGGATAATGCAAACTAAAAACCTTTTAGTTGTTTTCTGATTTCCGTACTGATGCGATGCTGTATTTCATCGGCGATATCTTTCGCTATGAGCATGTTGTCTTTATATTCTTGAAAAATTTCCTGAATGATTTCTTCGAAGGTTTTTCTTTTTACTTCGGGGTTTTTCCAAGGCCTTCTTTTATATTCCGGCATGTTATACTCCCTATGTAAATGGAAAGAAAAAGGGTTTACTGTTGCAAACCCTTTTCTGCGAGCCACCGATCCGATTCGAACGGACGACCTGATCATTACGAGTGAACTGCTCTACCAGCTGAGCTACGGTGGCTTGATTACGACAATTTATAAATTTTATTGATGTTAAGCAATATCCGACATATAAAAATTAACGATTATATTCGAGGTGCTTTTTCATGCTTTCGATTTTTTGTCTGAATATGGTATCGTTTTTAATAGCGTTTTCAACATTTTCAATTGAATGAATAACGGTGGAGTGGTCGCGTCCGCCAAAATGCAGACCGATTGTAATCAGGGAATGGTCGGTCAATTGCTTGGCAAGGTACATAGCCGTCTGGCGGGCTCTGACAATATCTTTTTTACGGGTTTTTGCGCGTAATTGGTCGATGGGTACCTCAAAAACCTTTGCCGTATATTCCATGATTTGATCAATGCCAAGGATACTTTTATCCGGTTTGGCAATCTCCGAAACGATTGAACGCGCCAAATCCAATGTCGGTTCGGCTGCTGTTAAGGTGATTCTGGCCATAATCTTAGTCAAGGCGCCTTGCAACTCCCGAACATTATGCGTCAAATTGACGGCAAGATATTCAATCACATCGCCGGGAATATTGAGTTGATTCTCGTCGCACTTATTGCGCAAAATAGCGAATCTTGTCTCAAAATCAGGCGGTCGCACATCCACAATTAAACCGAACTTAAAACGAGATATCATACGATCTTCCAAGTCCACCAATTCATTAATGGGTCTGTCGGATGTTAAAACAATTTGTTTACCGTTTTGTTGCAGATCGTTAAAAGTATGGAAGAACTCTTCTTGCGTTTTCCCTTTATTGGAGAAGAATTGAATATCGTCTAATAAAAGTATGTCGCAAGAACGATAGAACGCAGAAAACTGATTTATTTTTTTATGTTGAATAGCCGTAATAAAATGAGTTGTAAAACTTTCGCTGGAAGCGTAATAGACTTTAAGTCCCTGATTTTTGGACAGAGCATGATTGCCAATCGCTTGTAACAGATGTGTTTTTCCTAAACCCGTGCCTCCGTAAATAATCAGGGGATTGTAATCCGTTTTTCCGGGCGAATCGCCTACGGCTTTTGCGGCGGCATAGGCAAAATGGTTGCTGTCTCCGATAATAAAGTTTTCAAAGCGATAGTTATCATTCAATCGTGTATAATAAGGAGAGTCGATAACCTGCGGCTTTTCATGCGCACGGAGTGTTTCGGCTTGCCGCCAATCATTGTTTTGATAAGGAGAAGAGGATTTTTTATTTTTTTCAATGATATAATCGATTTTTTTTGTTTCGCCCAAAGTTTGCAATAAGGCGTTTTGGATTAATTTGTTATAATGCTTATCAATCCATTCAAAAAAGAAACCGTCCGGTACGGAAATTTTAATTGTTTTTTCATCGATATCAAGTATTTCGATAGGAGCAAACCATGTTTCAAAACTACGGATATTTATGTTCTCTTTTATAATTTCCAGCACATTTTCCCAAACCGTTTGCGGTGAAGTTATACTCTGGGCGGTCTCTGTTGGCATTTACGTAATCTCCGTCGCTATAACTGTTAGATTTTCCACATTTATTTCTTTTAAGTTAATTAAAAATCGTAACTTATCTTTTAAAAATAAAATAAGATATTCATCAATAAAATTATATCTAAGCATATGATATTATTGATGTTAGGGGTAGTTGAAATTGTTTTGGCGGCCGGCGTATTGTATCCGGTTGACAAAATATTGTGAATACCTTTGCTTTATCCACAACTTTTCCACAGCAGTGCATATCAACTATTTTAAGTTCCTATTTTCAGAAATTAAAGTCAATATATGAACGCAAAAAATTGAAAATTTATTATTATTTTGCACATTGTTTTATATGAGCCGGGTCTCGAATATACAATAAAAATCTATTAAAAAAAACATAAATTCTAATTTTTTTTTAAATAATTTAAAATTTTTTATAGGCAGGTTGTTTTTTATAAACTTAATTAATCTTCGAAATAATATATTTTGTTTTTTAGGCAATTTTAACAATCATTTTTCCAATATTTTCTCCTTGAAAAAGCGCTAAAAATGCCCTAATAATCTGATCAAATCCTAAAATGACCGTTTCTTGGTTAATCAGTTCTCCTTTATTAAGCCATTCGATTATCTGTTTTCTTGCATCAACAAATTCGTCTTTATAGTCATAAACGATAAAACCTTGCATTTTAACGCGGTGGATCAATAATAAACTGTTTAATCTGGGACCTAGGCTGAGACGTTTTTGGTTATAAAGCGCGATTTGGCCGCAAAGGACTATGCGTGAAAAATCTTTAAGAAGATACATTATACTGTCGCTTATATCGCCCCCAACATTATCAAAATAAATATCAACGCCGTCGGGCGCGGCTTGTTTAACGGCTTTACGTAAGTTTTTTGTTGTTTTATAATTTATGGCTTCGTCAAATTTGAGCCTCTCCTTTAAAAAAAGGCATTTATCGTGCGAGCCGCTGATACCGATAACATGTAATCCGAAAATTTTTGCCATTTGCCCCGCTGCCATACCGACCGCTCCGGCAGCGCCTGAAATAACGATCGTTTCGCCAGGTTTAGGGGAAGCGATTTTTGTTAAACCGAAGAAAGCCGTCAATCCCGTAAGTCCTAAAATTCCGAGATATTCCGTAAAATATTTATCCGATGAAGGAATTTTGTTAAGCTTTTTGGATGTAACGGTATACTCCTGCCAGGGAAGGTTCGCTGTGACAATATCGCCGGGCCGGTATTTTTTATTTTTGGATTCGATAATCTCCGCAATAGCGTCTCCGTTGATCGGCTCTCCGATTTCAAAAGGCTCAATGTAGGATTTTGCTTTGTTCATGCGATTGCGCATATAGGGGTCGACGGAGAGATATTTTATTTTTAATAAGACGTCCCCATTATTTAATTCCGGTAAAGAGATGCTGTCGATAGTAAAATCTTCAATCAGGGGCAAGCCCGATGGACGTTTACTTAGTATTATTCGTCTTGTTTGGTAGGTCATCGTTATTACTCTTAATGTTTTTGAATTGAAATTTAAAAAACGTATTTATAAACCTATATGGTTTAGGAGAATAACTTCACGAAAAGCATTCCCGATTTTTCCATGATTATCAATATCAATCCGTCATTTTATTTGATTGGCGAATTGGATTTGTTTCCGAGAATTTTGTATAAAAAACCAAATACGGGTCGATATTCGATTTTATAAGGAAACGGAATTTCGGTACTAATTCAATATTTTGCGTAGCGAGATAATTAAAGACGAAATCAAGATACCGGTTATCCAATTGCTAAAATTATTTTCCAGCCGCGTTTGTATTTCGCCTGAAAATTTCCAATCGCATTCATCCCCAGCCATTTTATTATACAGGATTTTTTAAAAAATAACCTATTCGGAACACTTTTAATATTATTTTTAGAATATTTTTTTGTATACGTACCATTTCATTTTTTTCGATTAAATCAAAGAATGACAATATTGGACTTTTTTGTTGCCGTTTCTACATTCTCCTCCTCCTTGTCATTCCCGAATGTTTCTATCGGGAATCTAAATCTTGCTATTGTCCACATTCGGATTCCTTCTTTCGAAGGAATGATACGTTGGCGATTTTACTTTTCTATTTTCATTAATCACTTTGCGAAGCCTTGTTCTTTAGTATTTAGCGCCGATGGGAGGATATCTTCTTCCCTTTTTTATCAATATAAAACCAGTTGCTGCTCCGCCAAAGATGATGCTCCTCTTTCGTTAAGGTGACGCAATCGTTTGAAACTTTTGCTTGCCCCTTTCTAAAAGGATAGGCGCAGTCATACTGCGGTTTAATCACAATTTTTCCCGTTGTATCGGCATAACCTATTTTTTTATTTTTAATTATCCGGAACAATCCTTCGGAAATGTAATCGGGCCCGTTATCGTATTTGAATACTTCAAACAGTTCATTGTCATTAGGACCGATAGCGATGATTTCTCCCGAAATTTTCATCACGAACGCATAATATTTTAATGTATCGCTGTAACAGTATACATATTTTCCCGGGGCAATAACGGTATCGCCGTCGGAATTTACATAGCCCGTCTTTACTCCGAATTCATCAAAATTACCTTGATAGATTTTGTATAAATAGGTGTTCTTATGTTTTGAACTGCAAGCGCAGGAAGCGGTCAATATGAAAATAGGTAGAATTAATGATAGGTTGGCAATCATTTTTTTTCGGGGCATATTTTTCCCTTTATTTTAACCTTTTATCTTTAAAAAAATGCCAAACTTCCGTGGTTGTTTCTATATCGTGATTCTGTTTGTTAAAATATTTTTCAAATAATGCGGAATACTGTTCTTTGATACTTGGTGCGGAATGGCCGCCTCCGTAAACTTTATACAATATAACCTCTGTCCCATAAAGACCGTTTCTATAAGTATATTTTGTTACCGTGCTTCCGTCGTTTGTATCCAAATCCGGAAAATGATAAACGGATGGGACGGTATCCGTCTGATCAAGATCAGTCCATAGTTTAACAGAATATTCGGTAGAGAAAACGGAGCCGTGATCAGGGTTCGGGGGATTCGAAACAAAACCCCCGTTGTAGGGTAAATGATTGTCGTTCGTGCCGTTCATAAAAAGAATGGAAATGGGATTTATTGGATTGCTGCAATAGGAGGTATCCGGCATGGCTGCTGCAACGGCTGCGACGGCCGCTATCTTGTCCGACAATTCCACCGCCAGTCTTAGCGCCATTATCCCGCCGTTTGAAGTACCGGAAACATATATTCTTTCGCTGTCTACCGAATAGCGCGTGGTAAAACGATCAATTAGATCTGAAATAAAATATACGTCATCGGCTTTTGAATTCACCATACAATTGGCGCGGCAGTCATTCCATGTCGGTTTGCCGTACGCTCCGTTTAACCCTTCCGGGTAGATTACAATAAATTTTTCTTTGTCGGCAAGCTTCATCCATAATTTATAAGGAGATTTGTAACCGCTTTCGCCTGTCATATCTTCTATATATATACCGCCGCCATGCAATTCAAAAACAATCGCTGCGGGATAATCGCCTAAATCTTTAGGAATATAAGCGGCATATCTTCTGACTGTGCTGTTTACGATAATGGTTTTAGTAAACAATCCGTAAATATCCTTAGCTTTCGTTTCATTATCATTCACTCTATGGCAAGCGGCCGAAATGAGTATAAAAGCAATAAAACACATTACTCTTCCTGAGATGAAAAATCTTAATAAGGCGAAAATGTTGATTTTTAAGATCATGTTTTCAAATTTTTCCAATAATAATTTAGTTACTAATTTGAGAGCTCGCTTGATCCGTATATGCTTTTATATAAATCGAGCGGTTGTCTGCCCTATATATTGTAAATATTTGTATCGGAATTTCAAAAAACAACCTATTTGGAACATTTTCACTAATATTAGAATATTTTTTGTATACGTACAATTTTAGATTTTCCGATTAAATCGATTAATGACAATGGCTGAATTTTTTGTTACCGTTCCAACGTTCCCCTCCCATTTGTCATTCCAACATGTTTTAAGCGGGAATCTAAATCTTGTCATTGTTTGCAATCCGATTTCCTTCTTTCGAAAGAATGACGCGTTGACTACTCTCGCTGTGCTTTTCATCAAGAACCCGTGCAAAGTTGAGATGTTCATAAACAGAACACATTTGGAATTTAAGATAATTATTGGTTTAAAGAAATAAATTTTTTTAATATGTAAAACCTGATAAAAAGGAAACGTTGCAATCTCCGCTAATCGTAAATTTAGGGAACAAGGAAAATCTAAGGCTGAGGCCGTTAATAATATACCCGAAAAAACAGAGAAATAACGACCCTGATTGTCATTTTTAGTCTGCGATAGAAGAGAGAGAAATCTTTATTGAATTGAATGTTTTCTGTTTGTTTAAACACAGAGTGATAAATTGCCTTTCAATCTTATTTGATTTGCCTCTCCGTCTATTGTTTGGTCATTTCCCTTCCTTAATTATAATGCTCGTTAGGCAATTCCTATTGCGGCATGAAAGAGAATTTTAGTTCTAAATAGCCTTTTCACCATATCGTGCAGGGATAAGCAATAGCGATCTTTTTTTGATATTCCGATACCCTGAATTATGGAAAATCGTAAGCATACGGAATAAGGATTAAATGATTTAAAATATGGAGTCAAATAAATTTGATTTAAAAAAAACTATTTGATAAATTCTATGCTCGAAATGAATAAGGGCCCGTAGCTCAGTTGGTTAGAGCAGCCGACTCATAATCGGCTGGTCCGGGGTTCGAGTC
>CAYRJN010000196.1:0-7134 GCA_964424545.1 uncultured Calditrichaceae bacterium | reverse complement strand
ATCTTTCAAAGAAGTAAACAAAAAATATTAATTAATTTGCAAAGCTATGTTCTTTTTACCGGTTATACGATTGGTCCCTTTGTTATTTTTACGCGATCTTAAAAATGTTATTATGGGTTTTCTTATTTTGTTCATGTTACACACATTAGCGAATTTGCTAATAAATGATCCCACAATGCAACGGGTAATCATTACCGGTTTAATCGTTATAAGTCTATTCGGTCTGATATTTTTAAACAGGACAAAACTTATAACATCAAAACTAACCAATCATAGTAGGTGGGTTAGTATAATAAGAATCGCTTTTTATCTCGGTATTTTTTTGGTTATTGTTTCATTAGTTGCCATTGTTTTCGGAGCGGTTAATTTTGCCAAATTAGTATTTGGAGCAGAATTGAACAGCGCCTATTTTGCTGTTGTGCTATTGACCGGAAAGATTATTCTAATAAATTTTGGAGAAGCGCTCATAGATTCCAAAATGATGATATTCGCCAAATCGATAAAAAATAATAAAGAACTTATTATTAAACGATATAATTCTGTCGTTCATTTTGTTTTTATAATTACATGGTTAATGGGGACATTGAGTTTTTTCGGTATTTATGAATGGATTATCAATATCATAATTATTATATTTACAGCCTCGGCCTCCATAGGCAATATTAATATTTCTCTTGGCTCTATATTAGCTTTTATACTAGCCGTCTATATTACTTTTAAAATTTCAAACTTAGTTCGTACCGTATTGAATGATGATATTCTACCCCATGTTTCTTTGCCCGAGGGCGTCCACTCGACGATTTTGACCATGACCCATTATGTGATATTAATGATAGGGTTTTTATTTGCCGTTTCCGCTGCCGGCATGAATTGGAATAATTTGGCCATAATTATCGGCTCTCTCGGCGTCGGTATCGGTTTTGGGCTGCAAAATCTTGTTAATAATTTTGTATCGGGGTTGATATTGATTTTCGAACGTCCCGTTAGTATAGGAGATGTCGTCGAAGTCGGCAACCTGATGGGCACGGTAAAACGGATCGGCATTCGCTCAAGCACCATAAGGACGTTTACCGAATCGGAAGTGATCGTTCCTAACGGTTTGTTGATTTCACAGGAATTGGTCAATTGGACGCTTTCCGACCGTCAACGAAGATTAGACATCCCCATCGGCGTAGCATACGGAACGGATCCTTTAAAAGTAATGACTATTTTACAGGAAGTAGCCGAAGCCAATCCGAGAGTAAAAGATTATCCCAAACCGTTTATCACCTTTGAAGGATTCGGGGATAGTTCTCTTGATTTCCTGCTGCGGATTTGGGCGGCGGATTTTGCGGAAGGTCTCAAAATAAAAACAGAAGTTATGATGGACGTATATAAACGATTTAACGAAGAAAATATCGAAATTCCTTTTCCTCAGCGCGATATACATATTATCCCGCAGGAAAAAGGCAAAAAAGAAACAAGTGATAAAAAAAACGATTCACTTGAAAATGAAAATATAACAAATGAAATAGAATCAAGCGGACTTGACAATGCGAGCGGATAAACATAAGTATAAATTGATTTGATTAAAGGTTGATTTTATTCTGTAAAACACTAAATTAAACGGAATAATACTTTAAGAAGGGATAACCGTGTCTTCACAAGATAATTTAAAAAAAGAGGTCGCTTTTCTTCGGGAAGAGTTAAGCAAAAAAACGACGGTTTTAAATTCTATTCAGCAAATTGGAAAAACGTTGAGTTCGGAATTGAATATTGATCGTTTGTTGCAATTAATTATGGATGAAATGACACCGCTGTTAAACGCCGAACGCTCGACGTTTTTTATTGTAGACGAAGAAAAGGACGAGCTTTGGTCAAAAATTGCTCAAAAAGCCGAAGTTAAGGAGATTCGTCTTAAAATAGGACAGGGGATCGCCGGGCATGTTGCCAAAACCGGAGAAACAATTAATATAAAAGATGCCTATAAAGACGAACGTTTTGATTCTTCCACGGATAAGAAAACCGGTTTTAGAACGCGTAGTATTTTGTGCATGCCTATTTTTGAGCCGACAAAAAATAAAAAACGAAAACCGCGCATTATCGGAGTTTTGCAGGTATTAAATAAAAATAACGGTGTTTTTGAAGATTCCGATGAAGATCTGTTAAGCAGCCTTGCCTCTCAGGTGGCTATCGCTATCATTAACGCCCGGCTTTATACGGCGCTCGAAAAAAAGGTCTCGGAAATAAATTTACTATTTGACATTGAAAAGGAATCCAGCAAGGCGTACGACCTTAATGAATTGTTGAATATATTAATAAAAAAAATATCTAAAACGCTGAAAGTCGAAGGGGCGGTAATTTATGTATTGGATAAAGAAGGAAAATCGATTAGCAATATTGCAGCGGCCGATATCGACAGTGAAAAAATATTAACGGCTAAACTTTCTCCTATAAATGGCGTCAGCGGTAAAGTTTTGCAAAGCGGGGAGCTCTATTATAGCAACGATGCAAGCGCCGAAAAAATTGTTTCCGATGAGTTCCAGCGCCTGATCGGAATAAAAATCAATCAATATGTATGCGCTCCGATTAAAATATCAAATAAAGTTATCGGAATGTTGGAACTCATTAATACCCCCGAAGAGAATGAATTTTTCAGGCATGAAGATATTGAGTTGCTGCAATCCGTAACAGGACAAATCGGTAGGATAATCGAATCATTCCGCCTGCGCGATCAAAAAGTTAAGGCTGACCGTCTCGCTGCTATTGGTACGATGATGAGCACTATTGTGCACGACCTGCGTACGCCTATAAATAATATTGCCGGCTTTGCCGAATTGATGCAGGAAGAAGACGATGCCGAAACGCGCGCTGAGTATGCCGAAATCATTAACGATCAAATTAAGACATTGACAAATATGACCAAAGATATTCTCGATTTTTCCAAAGGGAAAACCACCATATTACCGGTAAAAACGGCCGTGGATAAACTACTCGATCGTTTCGTAAAAGCCTACGAAAATGATATAAAAAAGAAAGGTTATGAATTTGAATACGCCTGCAACACGGCCAGTATGATTTATGTCGATCCGGATAAAATAAACCGCATATTTACCAATATTATGAAAAATGCTTTGGAGGCGATGGAATCGGGGGGTAAATTTTCCATAATAGCCAATCAGCGCGGCGATGACGTTGAATTTTTGCTTTCCGATACGGGCAAAGGCATTCCAGACGAGATTAAAGATAAGCTGTTTGAGTCCTTTGTTACCAGCGGTAAAAAAGAGGGCACCGGATTGGGACTGGCCATTGTAAAAAAAGTGATAGAACAGCATAAAGGACGCATTGAAGTGGAGTCCGAAACAGGTAAAGGCACAACGTTTAAGATATATTTTAAAAGAATTGTGTAGTTTATATTAGAATCATGTTTATGAAAAAAAAAGTAATATCCATAGTTTTTACATGTGCGTTTATATTAAGCGCCTGCGTGCAGGAGAAAAAAATGCAGGAGCAAAATAGCGATTATGAAGCCCTTAGGCATACGATGGTCAAAAATCAGATCATCGCGCGCGGCGTAAAAGATAGGACTGTTCTAAATGCCATGATGAAAGTGCCGAGGCACCTTTTTATGCCGGAAAGCAACGCCCGCCAAGCCTATGCTGACGAACCTCAACCCATCGGTAAAGGACAAACTATAAGTCAACCATATATAGTCGCATTTATGACGGAGCAGCTGCAAGCGAATAAGAACAGCCGTGTTTTGGAAATTGGCACCGGTTCGGGATATCAGGCTGCTGTGCTTTCTGCAATCGTCGATTCTGTTTTTACCATCGAGATTATACCCGAGTTGGCTGCTAAGGCAAAAAAGATACTTCACGAATTGCATTATGATAATGTTGTGGTTAGGCAGGGCGACGGTTATAACGGCTGGCCGGAAAAAGCTCCTTTTGACGCTATCATTGTTACGGCGGCGCCTCCGAATATTCCTCAGCCGTTGTTACAGCAGCTTAAAATAGGCGGCCGCATGGTGCTGCCGGTAGGCGAATATCTGCAAGAGCTTGTAATTGTTAAAAAAAGCGATAGCGGCATTGATATGGAAAGCGTACTGCCCGTGCGTTTTGTGCCTATGACGGGAAAAATCCAAAAGAAAGAATAATACAACCTTTAGACAACGAAAGTTCTATCCAATTAATGATGCTATCATTATTGCTCATATCGGATAATCACACTATTGAATTTTAGAAAAACAATATGAAAAAACGAGAAATAAAAAGAACAGCTAAAAAAATTATTGCCGGCAGGATGAAATCAGGCCCGTTAAGCGGTTTTATCGGAGCGCCGGTTTACTCCATTGGGAAAAATAAGATCAGCGAAAATGAAGTTGTAAAGATTCAAGATGAGCTTTTCAACAGAGGAATATTTAGCGATTTACAGAGTTCGCAAACCAAATATTATATAAAAATAATTATCGGTGGAAAATTCGAAGTTATAAAAAGTTATTTTGTGCATACGCTTCTCTTTTTATTTACCATCGTAACCACCACAATTACCGGCGCCATCCTTCAGGGGAAAAATCCTTTTAACTCTTTGCTGGAGTTCTCTTACGGATTTGAATATTCTTTTGCTTTGCTGACTATTTTATTTTTGCATGAAATGGGGCACTATTTGGCGGCGCGTTATTATAAAGTGGATACTTCGCTGCCCTATTTTATCCCATTCTTTTTCCCTGGTTTTCATCCCGGAACATTAGGCGCTTTTATTAAAATGCGTTCGCTTATCCCTAATAAAAAAGCGCTTTTTGATATCGGTATCGCCGGGCCTATCGCAGGATTTATCGCATCGATTGTCTTTTTGTTTATCGGTTTTTCCCGATTGCCTGATTCCGCCGGAATTAATTATCATATTTTACAAATACATCCCCTTGATATGAGCGGTGGTATAGAATTAACGCTAGGACATACGCTTTTATTCGACTGGATATCCTCAATATTTGGAGGCGAGCGGCTTCCCATGAGCGAGATGTATCATTTCCCCTTTATTTTTGCCGGTTGGTTCGGGCTGTTGGTAACGGCCATAAATCTGTTTCCCATCGGTCAGTTGGACGGCGGTCATATCAGTTATGCCTTGTTTGGCAAAAAATCGCGTTGGATCGCCTATTCTTTTTTTCTTTTTTTAGTAATATTAACCATGTATTTAATTATTAACTATAATTCATATATCTGGGTGTTGTGGATATTCCTTATTTTTTTCCTGATTCGCTTTTCCCATCCTCCCACGCTCGATGATTCCGTTGAATTGGGTTTTGTGCGTGAAATACTTGGGCGTTTTGCTTTTATCATGCTTGTAATCTCCTTTTCTCCCATGCCCATTTATGTGCCCAATTAATGAAAGGCTGCAATGATTATCTATTTTGTGATTTTTATTTTTGTGATTTTTCTCGTCTTTTTTATCATGGTTTGGATTCGCAAAACGCTGTGGGATGCCGTACATCGTAATTTGCTTGATTTCGAGGATTATTATAAGGGGCGCGTCGGCCGCAGGAATATTTTCAATCCGCCGGTTTTTTCCGGAAAAATTGATTCCGTGGCCGTTACCATTAATTTCAGTTCCGCGCGCGAACAAAATAGACGCGTAAATTATATTAATCTTTCGATGGAAAGTGATTCTCCCGTCAGTTTTTCAATTGTCGGTAAAGAGTGGTTAAAAATACAGGATGCAGGACCGCTTGAAGATTTTTTAACGTTGGAAAACGATAAGGGGAAAGCGTTCATTTTGCGTCCCGTTTCTAAAAAATCGGTTAAAAAAATAGCACAATTGAAAGAAGTTAAAGAATTATTGAATATTTGCGAAGATATGTCCTATATTTATTTCGGGCCGACGGGCATTCTTTTTGAACAGGAAAGCGCCGAACTGCTGAAAGATACCGAGCATGAAACGTTAATTAAAAAAATTATGCAGATCATTAAATTGGGTAGAAAAATTAATGAATATAAAAATTCCTGAAAATTATAAATCCGGTTATGTGAGTATTATCGGCCTGCCCAATGCGGGTAAATCGACCTTATTAAACGCATTATTGGATATCAAACTATCCATCATTTCCGCTCGTCCGCAAACGACGCGTAAAAAGGTACTCGGTATTCTTTCGGGCGAAGATTACCAGGTTGTTTTTATCGATACGCCCGGTATCATTAGTCCGAAATACAAGATGCAGGAAAAATTAATGGAATATGTGGATGACGCCGCACAAGATGCCGATATCCTGCTGTTTATTGTAGACGCATCGGATAAAAAGCATCCCGTTAAGGTTGATTTTAATGCGCTTAATCCAAAGCATAAACCGATTATTTGTTTGATAAATAAAATTGATGTTATTCAAAAGGCGGATATTTTACCGCTTATGAGCCTTTATGAAAAAGCGTACGGATTTAAAACCATTATTCCCATTTCGGCGTCTTTACAAGACGGTTTGGAAGAGCTGCGGGAAGAATTGGTTAAACGGCTTCCGAAAGGACTGCCCTATTATCCGCCGGATTTGATTACCGACCAACCGGAGCGTTTTTTTGTATCGGAGATTATTCGAGAGAAAATTTTTCAATATTATAAAGATGAAATTCCCTATTCTACCGAAGTAACGATCGAGGAGTTTAAAGAACGCGAGCGTGGGAAAGATTATATTTATGCCGTAATCTATGTGGAACGTATGTCACAAAAAAGCATTATTATCGGAAAGCAGGGCGCGGCCTTGAAAGCTGTTTCTACAGCGGCGCGTAAAGATATTGAAGAATTTCTCGGCCGTAAAGTCTATCTTGAAGTGAAGGTAAAAGTTTTGGAAAAATGGCGCAAGAACGAACTGAAACTTAAACGATTGGGTTACTAAGCGATGCGGCCTAATTATGTTTGACCATCATGCGGTACATCGATATAGCGAATTTCCGCTGCCGTCCGAGAAATATATTCCCGGACAGGGAATGCATCGCCGTGATAAAAGCAATAGGGCCATTCCCGATTGTATGATAACGATTTGGGAAAATGACTGGCGAACATGCGAAAAATATTTATATGCGATAGACCTTTTTAATTTCGGTTATTGGTGGGAAGCCCATGAAGTTTTAGAGGCTTATGGATGCAAGCGGGGCGCAAAACAGAGCAGGC
>CAYRJN010000195.1:0-7163 GCA_964424545.1 uncultured Calditrichaceae bacterium | reverse complement strand
GACATTGTCATTCTCAGATAAATTGGAGAATCTAAAATACGGCCTATGTGAACGACGTATAATTTCAAAACTGAGAATACTACAAAAAAATGCAAATTTCCGAAATCGGTTATTTTTTGAAATTCCGATACCAAAAAAATACCCTGTCCGTACATTTTAAAAACTATTATGGTAATTTTACATTTTCGTCATTTCGATTCTGCATAAACGGGAAAGAAATCTTAGAGGTAAAAACTAAACTTAAATCCTCCGATTTTTAGAAATACTACATCATTTGTCATTTTCTAATGTTTTTATGGGAAATCCAAATGCCGACATGCGCCGTATTATAGGATATGAGCTAATTCCCCTGCAACCCATTGGCCATACCGCCGCCCCGTTTGCGCATAAAACTTGCGGGGAGCGCAAGCGGCTGTGATTGCGAGATTGCGTTAATATTTCAAACGGTCTCCGCCTCATATTTTCTTTGAGCTGACATCATTTTCTTTTTGACGGATCTAACAAAAGCGGCAGCCATACGCGGTACCGCGAACGTTTATCCCACGAATTTCCGGCCGAAGCAAAATCACAAAAATAGATATTTGTTGCTTTTCCGAACTCTCCTTCAAGATAATCGCCGATAATCAACGGTATTTTAAAAGTCATCCAAAAGGGCTTTTTTTGCAACGCCTGTACGCTGTCCGTAACCGTTTCGTTTTTATTAATGGTCGTTACCGCCACATCCACATCAAGATTGTTTAAACGGCGATCGCGCGCTAAAACAATCGGGCCGCGCATCAAAGCTATATGACGGTTATGATCGCTCGGCGCGATAATACTGCGAATGCGCATATCTAATTTTAACGTAATCTTGTCGCCGTCTTTCCAACGGCGTTTAATCTGCAAATATTCTCCGGCTTTTACAGCGTTGATTTTTTTCCCGTTTACGGCGACAAAGCTGTTGCGGCTCCAGGCCGGTATGCGCAGACGAATGGGAAAATCCTCCTCGTTCGCAGCGTTTAAGCGTATCAAAATATCGCCGCAACGGGGGTAATCGGATTTCTGAATAAGGCTAATTACATTTCCCGAAGATAATTTTACTTCGGCTTTAATCATTCCGTAAAGATTGACAATAGGGCCCTTTTCATCTTTCATAACGGCAAAGCGCGGAAACATCATTATTCCGCGCGGGCCGTTGGCAATGCAGCAATTCAGGTCCATGCCGCACTGCATCCCGCCGATACGCCTCCTACCCGTTAACGGCGAATATTTGGCAAAGGAAGAGCCGTCCGGCGTCAGCGCGCCGAGCATAGCATTATAGGCTGTAATTTCCAATTGATCTATTAAAGCCGGATTCTTTGTAATACGGTAAAGTTTATAAAGCAGTTTCATCCAAGTTTGGGTAACGCAGGTTTCGTGCATGTGCTTGGTCGGTTCGGTCTGCCGTTTTTTTCCGCCATACCAGCACTCCACGGCGGAGCCCGAACCGATAACGGTTATTTCCGTATCCAAAATATTTTGCACTACGCGCCGCACCGCTCCCAAATAACGCAATTCGCCCGTAACCTGATACAGCTCCAGCAATCCGTCGTAACAAGACATCATTTCGTAAGCTTTCTGACCGTTTTCCCACGACCACCAGCTTTCGGGAGGCGGAAAACGTTCGGCTACCGGCTCTTTAATCAAAGCTTTTGAAATTAACTGCGGGCCTTGCGGCGTTTCCCATTGTGCGACAATATATTTGGCAAAGCTTAAATAACGTTCGTCACCGGTACGGTTATAAAGCAGCACGATAGGTTCGAGAACCGAACTGCTGGCCATACCGCGATAATTGCCTGTTTTAATAATATTTATTTTACCCGGTCCCACTTCGCTAAGAAGATGATCGGCTAATTTTTCGGCGCCTTCTAAGACGCGTTGATCTTGCGTAATATCATAATAAGCCAATAAACCCAACAAACAATATTTACGGCCCCAGATATCCCAATTTTTCAAATGAGCGCTATCCGCATAATTGCCGATATATCCGTCGGCAGACTGCGTTTCCAACAGTCCGGCAACGGCGGCGTCCAATTTTTTCTTTAAGACCGCGTCGCCCGTATATTCATACGCTTTGGCGGCGCCGAGAAGCCACTTGCCCCAAAATTCGCTTTGCCACATTCGTGTTTCGTTACGATGACGAAAAGGCTCGATCAGACTTTGTTCGTCGCGCGCTTTAATGCTGTTGGCAATACATTGGTCGATTCTTCGGCCAAGATAGCCGGAAATTTTCACCCGTTGTAATTCAAGCGGATATACAGCCGTCGATACGGATTCGCTTATCTCATCTTGCGGCTTAGGCTTTGTTCGTTTTTCACCGCAACTCGGTAAGAATAGCCATACGCCGATGATTAATATCAAAATAAATTTCATACCCGTTTCCTTTTTATTGGCCTTATAAATATTTTTATCAAATCTTAATGGCAATGGTTTAGTTGAAAAAGCCTAAAACAATCATAAACAGCCACGCGCTTTCAACCAGTAAAAGAATGCCGCTTTCCATGCAGGATTGGCGATAAAGGCATTGGGCCCGTGGCCGCCTGTTTCAAACAGCAGCAATTCCGCCGGAATATGGAACGTCAATAATTTTTGGTAAAAAATAACGCTGTTTTGCGGATTAACCACATTATCATCGCTGCAGTGGAGCAGAAAAACCGGCGGCGTCTCTTTACTAACCTGTTTATCGGCGCTGTATTTTCTTATCAGCGTAGGCTCGGCATATTGACCGAGCAGATTCTTTCGCGAACCCATGTGAGTCCATTCTCTGTGCATGGAAATAACGGGATAAAATAAAACGGAAAAATCGGGCCGGCAGCTCATCCTCTCAATGGGATCGGCCGCGGAAACCTTGCCGCGGTCAAAAAGGGTTGTTACGGTTGCGGCCAAATGACCGCCGGCGGAGAAACCCCACACGCCCACTTTTTGCGGATTAATACGCCATTTCCGCGCATTATAACGCACGGTGCGAAGAGCCCGTCGAGCATCGCAGGAGGGGATTTGAACGTGTCCGTTCGGCAGTCGGTATTTCAAAATAATAGCCGCCATACCCCATTCATTGAGTATTTTGGCAATGTATTCTCCCTCCGTTTTCATACAAACCCCGCCGTATCCACCGCCGGGGATCACCACAACGGCGGCTCCGCTTTTATTTTCCCGTTCGGGCAGATAAACCGTTAAAGTTGCTTTGGATATATTGCCGATGCAGCCTTTGCCCGTTTCCGCGCCGCTCAATCCGTTATCATAGGGCGCCCCGTCCGGCCACAAGTCCATCCGAACAATTTCGGCGCCGTAAAGCAGCGCGTTCAGGCCGATTACAATTAGGAATATGATCGTTTTCATAATTTTTCCCTGATATGGTTTTGTAAGTAACAGCGCGTAACGCCTTCTATTTTTATGATAACTTATATAAAACAACTGAAAAATCAAAAAATATAAACCGCTTATATAACCGGTTGTTTCCGCCGCTCACTTCAATGCAAGATAAAATTAATAATTTTCGTCGATTCCTTTCTTTACAAGTTGATCGGATTTTTATATCTTACGAGAATAGAACATTTCAGAAAGGAGTAGCCATGCGTTTGATATTTTTTTTAATCGCTTTATTCGTAAATATAGCCGCTCTGCGCAGCGCCGAACCGCTGGAGTTAAATTCCGATCGGGAATTGTTTATTGATCATTATCTGATTGAACAACTTAACGGCGTTTCGCTTCTTTTGCATCATCCCCACGACGAAGGCCCCGTATTGAATTTTGACAAACCGTGGGAAGGCCCCTTTTGCGGTTATGTTACCGTTATCAAGGATAAAAATCTTTTCCGTCTCTATTACCGCGGGCTCCCCGAAGCGGGCGCGGACGGCAGTAATATTGAGTCTACTTGCTATGCCGAGTCGCGGGACGGCGTCCGCTGGGTAAAACCGAACCTCGGTATTTACGCCTATAAAGGAAGCAAAAATAATAATATCATTTTGAAAAATGCCGCTCCCGTAACGCATAATTTCAGTCCTTTTCTCGATACCCGCGAAGGCGTTAATCCCAAAGAAAAGTATAAAGCGCTCGGCGGTACGGAAAGCAGCGGCTTAATCGCTTATGTTTCCGAAGACGGTATTCACTGGAAACGCTTACGGGAAAAAGCGGTATTTAAAAAAGGAAAATTCGATTCCCAAAATGTTTCTTTCTGGTCGCAGAAAGAACAGAGGTATATTTGCTATTTTAGAACATGGACAAAAAAAGGCTACACGGGTTACCGCACCGTAAGCCGCACAACCTCCAAGGATTTTATTCATTGGTCGGAACCGCAAAAAATGGATTTTGGCAATACGCCTATTGAGAATCTTTATACAAATCAAACCTCGCCTTATTATCGGGCGCCGCAAATTTATGTTTCGGTAGCGGCCCGTTTTATGCCCAAACGTCAAGTGATATCACGGGAACAAGCTAATCGTCTCGGCGTTAACCCTGAATATTTTAAAGATTGTTCCGACGCGGTATTGATGACTTCGCGCGGCGGAAATCGCTATACGCGCACGTTTATGGAAGCTTTTATCCGTCCGGGAATCGGACTGGAAAACTGGGTTTCACGCACCAATTATCCGGCGCTGAACGTCGTACAAACCGACTCCACCGAAATGTCCGTCTATGTCAATCAAAATTACGCCCAATGGACGGCGAATCTGCATCGCTACTCCATGCGCATCGACGGTTTCGTCTCCGTTAACGCCCCCTATAAAGGCGGCGAGATGACTACCAAGCCGTTTACTTTCCGCGGCGATAAACTATATGTTAATTTCTCAACTTCCGCCCCGGGAGAGATTAAAGTTGAAATTCAGGATAAAACGGGCAGGCCCATCCCCGGATTTACTATAAATGACGTCCATCCTCTAATCGGCAACGAAATAGACCGTGAAGTTGTTTGGGGAAATAACGAAAATCTCAAAAAACTGGAAGGCAAAACCGTCCGCTTAAAATTTGTTATGAAGGACGCCGATATCTATTCGCTGCAATTCAGATAAAACGGGTAAATGAAAGATTGGCGGCCAAAAACGTGTATTAAAAATAAGAGCCTTTAGAGAAAACAGCTTAGCCAATTGTCATTGGTCGATTAAATTAGGCAATCCAAATATTTACAATTTATTAAATGAAAAATTCACGATGACTTTTAAAAATAGAATTTTTTACTACCGGCACAGCGGGGATTTGCGCCCTGCAACAAAGCGGGATATCTTTGCAATCTTACAATATTTTATTGTATCGGAATTACAAAGTTTAGGCTTATTCCATCTATTTTGCAAAACAGAAAAAATATATTTTCCCTTATAAAAGGCCTGCCCCTGCCTGCCAATGCTTATAGGCATGGAGCCTTTGGTTTGCGATAAGAGGGTTGTGATAAATATTGAACTTATTGAATAATGAAAATCGGACAACCCATAGGCCCCTTTTTTAAGGGGACGGTTTTAATCTATTTTTCTATTTGTGTAATTCGGCATTAATCAATTTGCGAAATTATGTTCAAATTACACTATTAACAGACAAGACCTAATCAGCGGTGGAAGGAACGGATATTTCTACGGATTTCCAAAAAACAAACGACGTCGGATTGGTAAGACTCTCTTTGCAAGATAAAGAAGCCTTTTATTATCTTGTACGCCGTTACGAAAATAAATTGATGCGTTATATCAAACGTTTGACCAATATCCGCGACGAGGAGGCGGAGGATATTCTGCAGGATATTTTTATCAAAGTTTATCGCAATCTCAACGGCTTTGATCAAAATCTTTCCTTTTCAAGCTGGATATACCGTATCGCCCATAATGAGATCATTAATTATTATCACCGCAACAAACGCCGTTTAAAATCAACCGTAAGCGAAGAAAGCGGCGAAGAACTCAACAGTTTAACGGAAATTATAACCGACGATCCCGATAGTCACGAACAGTTGATTGCGCGTGAGAAAGAAATAAAAATACGACAAATTTTGGATAAATTGCCCGAAAAATACAGGGAAGCGCTTATTTTGTTCTTCCTGGAAGAGATGAGCTATAACGAAATAAGCGACGTACTCCGAAAACCGCCGGGAACGATTGCAACGTTAATAAACCGCGGTAAGAAAAAATTTAAAAAAATTGCCATGGAAGACAATTTGTTCAATGATGATTAATATTTGAATTGAGCGGTTCTTTGGACGGCGTCGCCCTTGATTTGACGGGATGGGCGGCGAAGAAAGATACTTTAAAATCTCGAAAAATAAATAGTCGAAAACTTTTATCCAAACAATAAAAAAAGGCCGTTATGACCGAACTGAGCAAAAAAATAATACAAAAAATAGAACGGGAAAATATTAAGCCCTATTCCAAATGGCATTTCCTGTTTAAGCGTTCCGTGATTTGGACATTGTTTATGATATCCGTTTTATCGGGCGCTTTATCCAGCGGCGTATTGATATATCAATTTCAAAATACGGAATGGAATTTATACGAGCATTATAACCACAGTTTATTGGAATTTATAATGATCGTTATTCCCTATTTTTGGATTGTATTTCTTATCCTGTTTTCGATTCTCGTTTTTTATTATTTCAGACGAACGGAAAGCGGCTACCGTAAAAATACCGCATGGGTCATTTTCATTACATTATTTCTTTCTTTTGCGGGAGGCGCCGCTTTAAATCAAATGGGCCTTTCGGAGAAAGTGGAAACAAGCTTTCAAAAACGCGTCCCCTTTTATCGGAGTATGATCGAACGGCGCAGAAGAATGTGGAGCGCGCCGAGGCGTGGATTGCTTGCCGGTAAAATAATCAAAATTGAAGCGCAGAATAATCTATTACTCGTTGATTTTCATAAAAGAGTCTGGCAGATCGATATTTCGGAGGCTCGCATACGCGGTCGAATGGCCTTGAAAGAAGAGCTTCGAATAAAAATTATCGGAAAAATTACGGGCAATCTGGAATTTAAAGCCAGGGAAATCCGCCCCTGGATGGGTCGCGGTATGCGTCGCCGACCACCGATGAATCGCCGCATGTATGAACATATTCGCGAATAAGGGTAAACGCAGCGCTATTTTAGAACGTCGGAAATTCAAAAGATAACAAATCCCAGACATTTTTATTTATTTTTGTATTATTCTCAATTTTGAAATTATACATCGTTCAC
>CAYRJN010000194.1:0-7242 GCA_964424545.1 uncultured Calditrichaceae bacterium | reverse complement strand
ATGACCGTTAAAGGCGTAAATTTTGTTAATATTCGCGAGGCCGGCGAACCCGTTGAGCTTGGCGCCGCTTATGCCAAACAGGGCGCCGATGAGCTTGTTTTTTTGGATATTACGGCAACGATAGAGGGGCGTAAAGCCTTCGCTGATTTGGTTAAGGATATTGCGGCGGAACTGAACATACCCTTTACCGTCGGCGGAGGAATAAACAGTGAAGCGGACGTTTCGCGTTTGTTGGAAGCAGGCGCCGATAAAATATCCGTTAATACGGCGGCCGTTAACGATCCGCAACTTATCGATCGTCTTGCCAATAATTTCGGTAGTCAATGCATTGTCGCCGCTATCGATACGCGTTTTGACGGTCAGCGGTGGGAAGTCTATATTCATGGCGGACGCACACCAACCGGTCGTTTTACCCCTGAATGGGCTAAGGAGGCGGCGGAACGAGGCGCAGGTGAAATATTACTAACTTCTATGAGTCACGATGGTACAAAAGACGGTTTTGCGCTCGATATCACGGCACAGCTTTCCGAAGCGCTGCCCATTCCGATAATCGCTTCCGGCGGCGCGGGAAAAAAAGAGCATTTTGTTAAAGTCTTTACCAAGGGCAAAGCCGATGCGGCGCTTGCGGCCAGTATTTTCCATTTTGGAGAAATTCCCATTCCGCAATTAAAAAAATATTTAGATGAAAACAATATAACGGTGAGAATATGAAAATAAATTTTGAAAAAGGCGGCGGTTTGGTTCCGGCTATTGTGCAAGATGCCGATAGCGGCGTGGTTTTGATGCTCGGCTATATGAACGAAGAGGCTTATAAAAAGACGTTGGAAACAGGAAAAGTTACCTTTTACAGCCGTTCGCGCCACACATTATGGACAAAAGGCGAAACATCGGGGAATTTTTTATTTCTTGACGAATTACTAATTGATTGTGATAACGATACCCTTTTGGTGAAAGCGCGTCCCTTGGGCCCTGTATGTCATACGGGCTCGGATACCTGTTTTAACGAAACAAATAAAACAAAAGATTTTTTGTATGAACTCGAAAAAATAGTTGCCGATCGATATAAAACAATGCCCGAGGGCTCTTATACAACGCACTTGTTCAAAAAGGGTATTAATAAAATCGCTCAAAAAGTTGGGGAAGAGGCTACCGAAACGATTATAGAAGCCGTTGACGATAATCGCGATCGTCTGCTTGAGGAAAGCGCCGATCTGCTTTACCATTTGATTGTTCTGTTAAAGGCCAAAGGGTTAACCTTAAATGATGTATCCGACGTATTAAGGGAAAGGCATAAATAAGAATATTGCTGCGTAAATGGATTGATATCAATATCCATTTTGGTCGTTAATATTTGTATTTTAGGTTGATATCCTTAATATCTTGGCTTTTCTATGAGGGATGGCATCCAAGTTAGATAAAGTAAACGCAATAAAGTTTAATGGAAAGGATTGAAATTAGTATGAGCAAAGATAAAATCCCCGTGGGAATACTCGGCGCCACGGGCAGTGTCGGACAAAAATTTATCCAGCTTCTTATAAATCATCCCGAATTTGAGATTGTAGAGTTGGCTGCATCGCAACGTTCCGCGGGAAATAAATACGGCGAAGCGGTTAATTGGATGATGCCTGTTGAACTTCCGCAATCCATAGCGCAAATCGTTGTAAAGAACGCGGCAGAGATTAATTTGAATTGCGCTTTGGTTTTTTCCGGTTTGGATGCTTCCGTTGCGGGTGAAATTGAGGAGAATTATGCGAATAGCGGTTATACGGTCGTTTCCAATTCTAAAAACCATCGTTTTGACGCCTTTGTGCCCCTCTTGATACCGGAAGTTAATCCGCAGCATCTTGATTTGCTTCAATATCAAACGTTCGCCAAGGGAAAAATCGTAACCAATCCCAACTGTTCGACTATCGGTATGACGATGGCTTTAAAGCCGTTGTTGGATAATTTCGGTTTAAAGCAAGTTAATGTCGTTACCATGCAGGCCATATCCGGTGCAGGCTTTCCGGGACTTTCCGGTATGTCCATTGTGGAAAACGTGATCCCTTTTATCGGCGGGGAAGAGGCTAAAATGGAGAGCGAACCTTTAAAAATACTCGGAGATGTAACTCCTGAAGGTATAAAGGCGGCTGATATAACCGTTAACGCTCAATGTAATCGCGTGCAGGTGATCGACGGGCATATGGAGAGCGTACAAGTCTCATTGGAAAATAAGGCTTCGGAAAAAGATATTATCGAAGTTTGGAAAAATTTCAAAAGCGAACCGCAGGAACTCGAACTTTTTTATGCGCCAAAAAACCCGATACACTATTTTGATCAACAGGATTATCCACAGCCTCGATTGCATCGTGATCTTGAGAAGGGTATGGCGGTTTCGATAGGCGGTCTGCGCGGAGATAAAATATTTGATTATAAATTTACCGTTTTATCGCATAATACGGTGCGTGGCGCGGCAGGCGGCGCTATTTTATGCGCCGAATTGATGACTAAAAAAGGATTGATATCGTGACTATAAACGATTTAAAACGGCGGGAGATTCGCGCCTTTGCTCCGGCTACCGTAGCCAATGTGGGATGTGGTTTTGACATTTTCGGTTTTGCTATTAATGAGCCTGGCGATGAAGTTTATTTGAAGATTGTTGAAAAACCGGGTGTGGCGATAAAAGAGATCAGCGGAGACGAAGGCGTTTTGCCAAGAGAGGCCGATAGAAATACAGCAGGTAAATCTCTACTGGCTATGTTAGAACGTATTAAGGCGCCTTTTGGCGTGGAAATGGCTTTGCATAAAAAGATGCCTATCGGAAGCGGCCTCGGTTCCAGCGCCGCCAGCTCGGTGGTCAGCGTATTTGCAATGAATGAGATGTTAAAAAAACCGTTAAGACGCGAAGAATTGCTGCCTTTTGTAATGGAAGGCGAGAAAATAGCATCGGGTGAAAATGTACATCTTGATAATATTTCGGCCTGTCTTTACGGCGGATTTATTTTGGTACGTTCTCAAAATCCAATCGATATCGTTTCCATACCAACGCCCGAATCGCTGCATTGTACGGTTATTCATCCACGTATAGAAATTAAAACGGCCGAAACGCGTAAAATGCTTAAAGCGCGCACGCCCTTAGACAAAGCCATCCATCAATGGGCTAATGTTGCCGGTGTTGTAACGGCTCTTTTTAAAGAAGATTATGATTTGCTTAAACGTTCTTTAAAAGACGAAATCATTGAGCCTGACCGCGCCGTGTTAATTCCGCATTTTTATGAAATGCGCGAAGCGGCGACAGCTAAAGGTTCTGTTGGCTTTAGCATTTCGGGTTCCGGCCCCTCTGTATTCTCTTTTGCTCCCGGGTTAATTAAAGCAAAGGAAGTAGCCGCTGCGATCGGCGGCGTTTTGCTCGACAAGGGTATCGAATATGATTCTTTTGTCTCACCAATAAACAACAAAGGCCCGAGAATAATAATATAAATGAGTAAATAAATATGAAATATTACAGCACGAGAAATAGGCAGATCGGCGTTAGCTTTAGAGATGCCGTCTTAAAAGGCATTGCCGACGACGGCGGATTGTATATGCCGGAAAAATTTCCCCGATTATCGCAAGAATTTATCGAGGATTTAGCATGCAAATCCATGTTGGAAATCGCTTTTGAAGTGAGTCGTGCATTTATTGACGATATGCCCGATTCCGCTTTGCAGAAAATTTTGGAAAAAACATTAACCTTTGACGCGCCTTTGGCGGCCTTATCCGATAATCGCTATATTCTCGAACTTTTTCACGGGCCTACTCTGGCTTTTAAAGATTTCGGAGCGCGCTTCTTGGCGAACACGATGAGCTGGTATAATAAAGATGAAAATAAAGAGTTGATTATTCTTGTCGCCACTTCCGGCGATACCGGTTCTGCCGTGGCTCAAGGGTTTTATGGAGTCGAAGGCATTAAAGTCGGATTGCTTTATCCTTCGGGTATGGTCAGCGAAATACAGGAAAAGCAATTAACCACAATCGGCGGTAATGTGCAGGCTTTTGAAGTGAAAGGTACTTTTGATGATTGCCAGGCGCTTGTAAAACAATCATTCGCCGATGATGACTTAAAAGAAAACTTTAATCTTTCTTCAGCCAATTCCATAAATATTGCGCGTCTGCTTCCGCAATCTTTTTACTATTTCAGAGCGTACGGGCAGTTGGACAAAGTTGATGAGGATTTGAGGATATGCGTACCGAGCGGGAATTTTGGCAATCTAACGGCCGGATTAATGGCGCGTGAAATGGGTTTGCCGGTGAATAAATTTATTGCCGCCGTTAATGCAAATCGTAGTTTTCCCGATTATTTGCAAAACGGCAAATTTAAAGGACGTAAAGCGATTGCCACGCTTTCAAACGCTATGGACGTGGGCTATCCCAGTAATTTTGATCGTATCCATACCTTATTTAATGGAGACAGAGCGGCTATTGCCGACGTAATTGACAGCGTCAGTATAAACGACGATGAAACATTAGAAACAATCCGCAATGTTTATGAAAAATTTAAATATATTATCGATCCCCACGGTGCCGTCGGTTATCGAGCGGCGCAAAAAATAGACGCCGACATGCCCGTAATAATCTTTGAGACCGCTCATCCTGCAAAATTTCTTGATACGGTTAAACGCGCTTTAGGAATAAATGTGGACATTCCGCAGCGTCTTGCCGAACAGTTGGTGAAGGAAAAAAAGGCTATGAAAATAGCAAAAGATTTTAATTCATTTAAAGAAACCTTGTTGGAAGAGTTTTAACCGTAAGAATATCATTTCTTTATTATCGATTCGGAGTAAATGGCGGTATGTAATAAAAAATCGTTTTTTTATTCGACTATAAAATGGAAATATTTTTTTAAAATTATTATAAAAGTCAGCGGGTTTTATTATGAATAATGAATTTGTTCGTAAACTATTGGAAACGCGTCATAAACATAAATCGCTTTTTTCCGCAAAATATAAGATACACAATTTTTCCGATAATTTATTGCATCTGCTGTTTCCACAGTTTCGCTCGGAAATTGAGTATTTTACGGCAGAAGAGCTGCAGGGCAAATTCGCTCTTCTTGAAAGGGACTTAAAAAAACTGTTTGAAAGCAAAGCGGATATTCTTCCCGCTCCACTTGAAACAATTACCCATAATTTTTTTGAAGAAATCCCTTCGATTTATGAAATACTGTTAAAAGATGCCGAGGCAATTTATCGGGGCGATCCCGCTTCGGAAAGCATTGATGAGGTAATTGCCGCGTATCCCGGGTTTTATGCTATTTATACATACCGTATTGCCCATGTTTTTTATCTGCAAAAGGTGCCGCTTCTACCGCGGATTTTAACGGAATATGCCCACATGTTAACCGGAATTGATATTCACCCAGGGGCATCTATCGGTGAATCCTTTTTCATTGATCACGGTACGGGGATTGTCGTTGGAGAGACCTCGCTAATCGGTAAAAACGTCAAAATTTATCAAGGCGTAACCTTAGGCGCGTTGAGCGTGGATAAGAAATTATCAAACAGTAAGCGCCATCCCACCATAGAAGATAATGTTGTAATCTATTCCAATGCCGTTATTCTCGGTGGTAAAACAACGATAGGGCACGATAGCATCATCGGTGGTAACGTATGGCTTACGGAAAGCGTCCCGCCTTTTTCCAGAGTCTATCATAGAAGTAAATTACAGGTCAAATCAAAAGAATAATTAAATGTTTAAAAAAAAAATTAATAACAAGGGGGAACTATTATGAAGTACCAGAGTATCATAGAAGCAATTGGAAACACGGCGCACGTACGTTTGAGCCGTATGTTCGGAGCAAACGCCGAAGTTTGGATGAAATTGGAGCGGCAAAATCCAGGCGGGAGCATTAAAGACCGCATTGCACTTTCAATGATTGAAGACGCCGAAAAAAAAGGATTGCTAAAATCGGGTTCAACCATTATTGAGCCGACATCGGGCAATACGGGCATCGGTTTAGCGATGGTAGGCGCCGTTAAAGGCTACCGTGTAATACTGGTTATGCCGGATTCGATGTCGATTGAACGACGCAGGTTAATGGCGGCTTACGGCGCCAAGGTTGAACTGACGCCAAAAGAAGGCGGTATGAATGCTGCGATTGATCGGGCCAAAGAATTGATGACGCAAGTTCCCGATGCATGGATGCCCTTACAATTTGATAATCCGGCTAATGTGCAAGCGCATGTTAACTATACCGCTCGAGAAATTATCCGTGATTTCCCAGAAGGTTTCGATTTCTTTATTTCCGGCGTCGGTACAGGCGGACATCTCAGCGGATGTGCCCTTGTTTTAAAGAAATCATTTCCACAAATGAAAGTAGTCGCTGTAGAGCCGAAGGATTCTCCTGTAATAAGCGGCGGCGCCGGGGGAGCACATAAAATACAAGGAATCGGGGCCGGTTTTATCCCTAAAAATTTGAATTTAAAATTAATCGATGAAATATTGACCATAGGAAATGAAGACGCCTTTAAAAATGCTCGTTTATGCGCCGAAAAAGAGGGGATTTTAGTTGGTTTATCGAGCGGCGCGGTTATTGCTGCGGCCGATTCAATCATAAAAAAGAATACCGATGCACGAATATTGATATTTAATTATGATACGGGCGAACGTTATTTATCGCTTGCGGATCTGTTTTAAAAGAAGAGTTAAGAGAAAAAAATAATTTTTTATTGCATTCTTCATTTTTGACGTTTATCTTAAAAATATCTTTCCAAAAATAGTTATTATCGTCGGCGTATATTTTTAATGCGTCGTTTGTTTATGACGGCAAAAGAAACGTTAAAATGAACAGCATAATTTTTTAAACAAAGTAAAGAACATGGCTTTACAAATTGAATAATGTTGAATTAAACAAATAGAAAAACAGATTAAAACCGTCCTCTTAAAAAAGGGGACTAAAGGGGTTGTCCGGTTTTCATTATTCAATAAATCCGATATTTATTACACCCCCCTTACTCCTTTTATAAGGGGAGATTCATTTTGTCTATTTTACAAAATAGATGGAATAAGCGTAAACTTTGAAATTCCGATACAAAAATATATATGATGGATATTATACATAAATGGATACTATTAATAACACAGCGCTCCTTAAAGAGATCGATCAATTGAGGGCACGCGTGAAAGGTCTTGAACTGGAAAAAAAGAAAAGAGCGGAGCTTGAGGATGAATTGTTTGAATCAAAACGCATCTTAAATTCAATTATCAATACTATTCCCGATATTG
>CAYRJN010000193.1:3878-7290 GCA_964424545.1 uncultured Calditrichaceae bacterium | reverse complement strand
CCAAAAGTGCTAATAGGCAGCTTTCCGTTAATTTTAAAATAGTGATCGTTAGCCAACTTAACGGCCTGTCCGTTTTCAGCAAAGCCGCTGGCCTCCAGCGATAGCGCGCTGATTATACTGAAAGCATCATGTAATTCAAACAGATTAATCTCTTTTACGCTTATTCCCGAAGTTTTATAGGCTTTTAAAACGCTTCGTTCAACAGCCTTTAAATAAATAGGATTATCGCGATTATCCAAAGCTATGGAATCCGTACCGACTTCGCAAGCGAGAATCTCAACGGCTTTACCGGAAAATTTCCCGATATTATCAAAAGGAACAATAATTACAGCCGCGGCGCCGTCTGCAATAGGGCTGGAATCCAATAAATTAATCGGCTCGGCAACCATCTTTGAATGCATATAATCAGATTTTGATAAAGGGAAACGAAACATCGCATTAGGATTATGTACGGCGTTTTCATGCGCAATTATAGGAAAAATAGAAAAATCTTCTTTTGTGATACCATATTCATACATATAGCGTCGTTTCATCATGGCATTAATAGCCACAAAAGTCAGCCCCATCGAGGTCTCGTAATTAGAATCTGCAGCCGCCGCAAGAGCCATGGTGGTTTTCCTACCCGAATATTCGGTCAATTTTTCCACACCCACCGCCGCTGCACAATCCATAGCGCCGGAAGCGACTGCAAGCATAGCTTGCCGAAAGGCGGCCGCACCGGAGCTGCACGCCGCTTCAATTTTTACAGCCTCTATACCCTCGAGTCCCGCATAATCGGTAATCAAGGTGGAAAGATGTTCTTGCTCGCTCAATATACCGCTTACCATATTGCCCGTATAAAGACCGTCAATTGTTTTTACGCCGGCGTCGTCCATAGCGGAAAGGAGAGCTTCTACGCCCAAATCTCGCAGAGCGCTTCCCCAATGTTCGCCGACTTTTGTTTGCCCGACACCTATTATTGCAACTTTTCTCATTAATTTTTTCCGAATTCTATCAAATAATTATTTTTTTACGCCATTGCGCATATTTGGCATAATCGATGTAAATTTCTCTTTTAAGATAATCTTCAGTCATTAAAGCGCGAGTTTTCGCTTTTTCTATCTTATCGGTTACTTTAAAACAAAATGCGTCGCTGCCGGCGCCGGAACCGAAACTGGCAATTAATATACGATCTCCCGCTTCCGCCTGATCCAATACCGCCGTTAATCCGATAATAGACGAACCGGCATAAGTATTGCCGATAGTACCGCTTAATAAGCCCGCTTCAATTTGCTTAGAAGTAAAACCGAGCATTTTCGCAACTTTTTGTGGAAATTTAACATTAGGCTGATGAAAAACAGCAAATTTAAAATCGGAAGGCTTTAATTGCAGTCCGTTTAACAGAGCGGTCACAGAGCTTTTGATATGATGGAAATAGGCCGGATCGCCAGTGAAACGATTACCGTGTTCAGGGTATTTTTGATAATTTCTTCTAAAAAAATCCGGCGTATCCGTAACATAACTGTATGAGCCTTCTAAAACGGCTAATGAATGTTCAGCCGCGCCAACAATAAAAGCAGCTCCACCGGCGGCTGCAGTGTACTCCAAAGCGTCTCCCGGTCTTCCTTGCGCCGTATCCATCCCTATTGCCAAGGCATATTCCGCCATGGAGCTTCCGACTAATCCGAATGCGGCTTGCAGGGCTTCCGTACCCGCTTTACAGGCGAACTCAAGGTCGGCGCTCACCGTTTCGGGAGAAATGCCAAGAACTTCCGAGACAACCGTTCCCGACGGCTTAACGGCATAAGGATGAGATTCCGAGCCAATCCAAACGGCGCGGATTTTATGGGTAGGGATTTGCGCGCGCTGCAAAGCGTTTTGCGCCGCTTCAATGGACATTGTTATGGTATCTTCGTCTGGTCCGGGAACGCTTTTTTGCTTTACCGGCAAACCGTTGGCATCCTGCGAATCGCGCCATTGATTTGAAATCTCTTCCGCAGCCAAGCGGTAAGCAGGCACATAAGCGCCGTATCCTACAATTCCCGCCGCTTTTGCAGGTATCATTATTTTATTCATAAATAATCGTTTTTTTATTAATAATTAAATAAGCGATGAAGGTAAGAATTTTATGCGTTTTAGACAAGTGAAAATAGTAATATTTTATGACTATTTTATTTTTTTCCATTTAAAGAGCTTATAAACAAACTATAAAGGCATGAAATATTTCATAAATTAAAAAAATCTATTCCATTTGCACTTTATGCCAGTCTTTAGACGCTCAAATACATGCGAATATAAAAGATAAGCGCGCCGCACATTCGGCTATACGGCGCACTTTACAAAGCAATCTATCGCAGCAAAATCATCTTTTTAATCTGCATAAAACTACCGGCCTTTATTTTGTAGTAATAAACGCCGCTGGCAAATTGCGCCGCGTCAAAAGTTACGCGGTGACGCCCGGCAGATTTATTGCCGTTTACCAGTTCGACTATTTTTTCTCCCAGCGTATTATAAACGGTAATCTGCACGTTGCTTCCTTGTGGTAGAGCATAATTTATTGTTGTCGTGGGATTAAAAGGATTGGGATAGTTTTGCGACAGGTCAAATTTTTTCGGCAAAACCAATTCTCTATCTTCCACGTTCGTCGTTAATTCAATGTGTAAAGTGACGGGGCGTCTGTGCAAGGTTAAATCTGTCGCCACAATATTAGTAGCTTCACACGTATAAACACCGGAATCCGATAATGCAACGGAAGCAAGCGCATAAATACTGTCTGTGGCTCCGGATATCTTGTTGCCGTTTTTGAACCATTGATAACTCGTTGAATCGCCACCCGCGCTAACTTTCAAGGAGTAGAAACTGCCTGCCTTTAGTGTTGTGTCAACGGCTTCGCCAAGACTATCTTGCGGCGAATAAATATAGGTTGACGCCACTCCCACATTCGGCTCGATTGATGAAAAATCCAAACGGTTATTTTTTACATTGATTGTTGTTATAGCGCTTTCCATCTCGCTGCCGCTAAAATCAGGCATTGAAGTTAGTTGATTGCCATCAAGATATAAACGTTGCAACTTGGATAAGTTTCCTAATTCGGAAGGGATTGTTCCGCTGAGCTGATTATTATTAAGCTGTAAATATTGCAAATTGCTTAAATTGGCTAATTCGGAAGGGATTGTTCCGCTAAGTTGATTACCATGGAGATACAATTCCAACAAATTGGATAAACTTCCTAATTCTGATGGAATAGACCCGCTGAGCTGGTTGTTATAAAGATGTAGATAGTTCAATTGCATCAGATTGCTTAATGAAGAAGGGATTGATCCGCTGAGCTGATTATCGCTAATAAATAATTTTTCCAAATTTGATAGATTCCCTAAGTCGGAAGGAATAACCCCATTTAAACTGTCATTAACTAAATTTATGGCTGTAACCC
>CAYRJN010000193.1:0-3778 GCA_964424545.1 uncultured Calditrichaceae bacterium | reverse complement strand
TATAGGTTGACGCCACTCCCACATTCGGCTCGATTGATGAAAAATCCAAACGGTTGTTTTGAACTTTTATCTGAATAATAGTATTATCCAATAAGGTGCCGCTGAAATTTGGTATTTTTTCAAATTGATTATCTTCTATCCATAGATATAGCAAATTGGCCAACCCGCCTATTTCCGTTGGTATCGCACCATTGAATTGATTATTGGAAAGCAATAAATATTTTAAATTGGTTAAATTTGCTAATTCTACAGGTAGTGTATCGCTTAATCGATTACTTTGAAGATATAAATACTGCAAATTGGTTAAATTGCCCAATTCTTTAGGGATTGAACCGCTGAGCTGATTCTTATTAAGAATTAAATTTTGTAAACTGGATAACCCACCCAACGTCACGGGTATTGAACCGCTAAGCCGGTTATTTGAAAGTGATAATCTTCGCAGCCAAGATAAGCCTCCAAATTGTTCAGGAATTGAACCGTTAAGTTGATTATTATTAAGATACAAATATCTTAACTTTGTCAAACTGCTTAATTCTAGCGGTATTGAACCGCTAAGTTGATTATTATTAAGATACAAATATTGTAAATTGCTTAATTCGCCCAATTTGGCAGGGATAGAACCGCTAAGTTGATTATTATTAAGATACAAATATTGTAAACTGCTTAATTCGCCCAATTCGACAGGGATAGAACCGCTAAGCTGATTTCTTTGAAGATCCAGATATCTCAACTTTGTTAAATTGCCTAAATCCAATGCAATCGCACCATTTAAATCGTTGTTATTTAGGTGTATTTCCGTAACTCTGTTATCCTCTATCGTTATCCCATACCAAGTGGCAAGCGAACTATCGCTCAGCCAATTGGTCTTATTTTTCCAATGGCTGCCATCAGCGTTGTTATATAGCTCCACAAGGGCAAGTGAGTCTATCGCAGATTCGCTAAGTTCTACATTAATCTTAAAGGGTCTTCCATATAGAGTTAAACCGCTGGCCAGAGTATTGGTTGCTTCGTAAGTATATCGGCCTGAATCGGATAAACTTATTGAAGAAATTGTATAAGCGCTATCCGTAACGCCCTCAATTTCGTTCCCATCCTTAAACCACTTATACACAGTGGAATCCCCTCCGGCGCTTGCTACCATTGTATATGAACCACCCATTATAATTGTTGTATCGATTGCCTCGCCAATACTATCCTGAGGTGAATAACTGTAATCGGAGGAGGCAACACCTACGTTGGGCTCAATATCGGAAAAATTGAAACGATTATTGCGAATATATAGTTTACTCAAAGAATTATCCAACGGTTTACCGCTGAAATTTGGCAAATTATCAAAATCATTATTTTCTATATTTAAATTAATTAAATTGCTCAAATTTCCCAATTCTTGCGGAACTGTACCGCTTAATTGATTATTACTTAAATCCATATATTGCACACTACTCATATTGCCAAATTCAGATGGGATTATACCATGTAACTGATTCGATTGCAATGAAAAATTAGTTAAATGATTAAGCTGACCCAATTCTTTCGGAACTGTACCGCTTAATTGATTATTTTCCAAATTAAGAATTTTCAACCAAGTTAAATTCCCCAATTCTTTTGGAATTGAACTGCTCAATTGATTGGAATAAAGAAATAAATATTTCAGATTACTTAAATTACCAAATTGAGTCGGAATTGATCCTGAAAACTGATTATTAGACATATTTAAATGATATAGGGATTGTAAATCACCAATTTCCGAAGGTATTGATCCATATAAATTATTATTTTGTAAATAAAAATAACTTAATTTATCTAAATTACCAATATCTGCCGGAATTTCACCGGTAAGATTATTATATTTTAAATCAATTTTTTGCACCCTACCATTTTGAATAGTAACGCCATACCACGTTGACAAACTACTATCTCCGCTCAACCAATTTTTATTATTCGTCCAATTTTGGCCATCCGTATTATTATAAAGCGCAACAAGGGCAAGCGAATCAGTAACTAATTCTTCAATATAAGTATGTAAAACAATAGGTCTGCAATACAAGGTTAAATCTGTCGCCGCCGTATTGGTAATTCTACATTTATATACGCCGGAATCGGATAGTACTATCGATGGAATGGTATAAACGCTATCCGTCGCACCGGCAATAACACTGTCATTTTTATACCACTGGTATTGTGTCGAAACACCTCCGGCGCCGGTAGTCATCGTATATGATTTTCCATATGAAACCGTATCTTCAATTTTCTCTCCGACACTGTCTTGTGGCGAATAGGTAAACGTTGATGATGCCAATCCAATATTCGGTTCGATATCTCCAAAATCAAGAAAATTATTTTCGATCTTTAATGTAGCAAGTGAGTTATCCATCGAACTGCCGCTAAAATCCGGCATATCATTAAGATTATTATGGTCTAATCGTAAAGAAGATAAATTATTTAAATTTCCTAATTCCGATGGAATTTTCCCCTCAAATTCATTATCATTTAATACTAAATATTGCAAATTATTTAAGTTGCCAAGTTCAGCGGGAATTGAACCGCCCAAATTATTACTATTTAAAGACAACTCCTGCAAACTATCCAAATTCCCGAATTCTACGGGTATGGATCCGTTTAAATTATTACTGTCCAAATATAATCTTTGTAAATTAGATAGGTTCCCAAGCGCTACTGGAATCGAACCGTTTAAATTATTACCATCTAATGTTAATCTTTGCAAATTATTTAAGTTGCCAAGTTCAACGGGAATCGAGCCGTTTAATCCATTGTGCCATAACTCCAAATATCGTAAACTCGTTAAATTGCCTAATTCAACCGGGATATAACCATCTAAGTTATTATAGGGAAGTTGTATTTTAGTAATACTATCATTTTCTACGGTAATTCCATGCCAGGTCGAAAGCGGTTTATTGGTCAACCAATTTTCATGATCAGACCAACCTGCACCGTTAGTGGTATTGTAAAGTTTAACTAAAATCAAGGAATCCTGTTCGCTTACGGCTGCAATTGCGCCCTGTGCCACAAAAATAACGATTAAAACAGAAAAAAAACGCCTCATTACCCCTCCTTGTAATTTGGTTTACTTGCCAATTATACGTTAATATCTACTTCTATTGTTTCTTTATAAATCCATTTAACTCAATTAATACCTTAGATTTTAAATAAATAAACGATGCGCTAAATATTTGTATGGGAATTTCAAAAAATAACCAATTTAAGATATTTTTATTTTTTTCCCTTGTTACCATTTCCCTATGCTCGTCAGGATGTTCCACGCACGAAGCTGAGAAATCTTTTAAACACAATGCAAATAGAATCGTCTCTTTAAGAAAATACTTCGGCCTCAAGATTTCTCCATTTTATAGCGACAAGAACCATCGCAATTTCGGTCGAAATAATAATTAAGAGGAGCATCTCATTATTTCATATGTCCATACATGAACAGTAAAAAAAATAATAATTTTACCACACAAAACCTTTTTATTGTCCGATTATATCGAAAAATGAGAATACTGATCTTTTTACTAATCACCTTCTGAAGCTATATAAAATAACGAAACAAATGATCAAATAAGGAAGGTTGTAATAAGAGAAAGTTAAAATTCGTTTCTTACAAGGAGAAAGAACCGACCTATTCGATTGTTTGAGTGTTTATTTTTTTTAGATATTTTCCGAATTGTACAAAGAAATATGCTTTCTTCTCTTGATATAAATCACAAATGATTAAGCATTTTACTCCGTAAAAATTGGTTTAAGAACATGAAGAACATTG